>NZ_JBOHKS010000295.1:0-14010 GCF_050729195.1 Hypericibacter sp. | reverse complement strand
CCCCATGACCATGTATTTCCCGCTGGTGGTCCACGGCGCGCTGCTGGTCGAGCCGACCGAGACCGAGAGCAAGGATTCGCTCGACCGCTTCATCGAGGTGCTGCGCGGCTTGGCGCAACGCGCGAAGTCCGGCGACGCCGCCCATTTCGAGGCGGCGCCGAAGCTGACGCCGCGCCGGCGTCTCGACGAGACGGCGGCCGCGCGCAAGCCCGTGCTGCGCTGGGTTCCGGGCTCGAACACCGCCAAGGCGGCGGAGTAGAGCACCGGGCCGACTTCGGTCTAAGCTGACAGTTTCGAGGCGCGCCGGCCTTCGCAGGCCGGCGCGTCCTTTCCGTCACGCGCAAAGAAAGACCGCTATGTCCGACAAGAAAACCCCACGCCTGCGGCCGGCGCGGCCCGAGGATGCCGAGGAGATCCTCGCCATGGTGCGCGAGCTCGCCGACTTCGAGAACGAGCCGCTCTCAAGTGTCGAGGCGACGGCCGAGGATTTCCGGCGCGACTGCTTCGGGCCCCATGCCCGCGCCGAGGTGCTGCTGCTCGAAGAGAACGGCGCGCTGCTGGGCTTCGCGCTCTACTATCACAACTTCTCGACCTGGCTGGGGCAGGCGGGTATCTATCTCGAGGACTTCTTCCTGCGACCATCTGCGCGCGGACGGGGTCTCGGCCGCATGGTCATGGCGGGCCTGGCCCAGATCGCGCAGCAGCGCGGCTGCCGGCGCCTCGAGCTGCAGGTCCTGGACTGGAACCCCGCACGCAAGTTCTACGAACATATCGGCATGGAGCATCGCGACGATTGGTGCTCCTATCGTATCGCGGAAGAAGGCCTCGCCCGTTTGGCCTCGGAGGTGGATGATGGATCTTGGTCTGAAAGGCCGTAAGGCGCTGGTCTGCGCCGCCAGCAAGGGCATGGGACGCGCCTGCGCCGAAAGCCTCGCGCGCGAGGGCTGCGAGGTCTGGATCACGGCGCGCCATGCGGACGTGCTGGAGGCGACGGCGGCCGCGATCCGCAAAAGCACGAGCGCCAAGGTGACGGCGGTGCCGGGCGACATCGCCACCGAGGCCGGCCGCCGGGCGGCGCTCGCCGCCTGTCCCGATCCGGACATCCTGGTGAACAATGCCGGCGGTCCGCCCGCCGGCGATTTCCGCAACTTCACCGCGGCCGATTGGAGCGCCGCGCTCGAAGCCAACATGCTGACGCCGATCTATCTCATGAAGGCGACGATCGACGGCATGACGCGGCGGCGCTTCGGGCGCATCGTCAACATCACCTCCTCTACGGTGAAACAACCCTTCGCCTCGCTGGCGCTTTCCAACGGTGCGCGCAGCGGTTTGACCGGCTTCGTCGCCGGCCTCGCGCGCGAAGTCGTGCGGCATAACGTGACCGTCAACAACCTGCTGCCGGGCTCGATCGACACCGACCGCAGCGAAATGTTCGTGACGAACCACGCCAAGGCCCGCGGCATCTCCCGCGAGGAAGCGCGCGCCGAGTTGGAGAAGGAAATCCCCGCCGGCCGCTTCGGCAGCGCGGCCGAATTCGGCGAGGCCTGCGCCTTCCTCTGCTCCGCCCAGGCCGGCTACATCACCGGACAGAATCTGCTCGTCGACGGTGGGGCCTATCCGGGGACGTTTTGAGGGCGGGTTCGATGATCGAGGTTCGGCCCGCGACGCCACAGGATATTCCTGCCCTCGGCCGACTGATGGCGGAGCTTCTCGCCCACTACGGAATGGCGGGGCCAGACGCGGCGAACATCGCGAAAGCCCTCGCCGCTCAATTGCCGAAGGTCGAATTCCTGTTGGCCTTCGAGGGCGACGATCTCGAGGGCTTCGCATCGTTCTCCCTGCTGTTTCCGGGCCTGGGCCTCGATCCGCAGTTCTATATGAAGGATCTCTACACGGCCGTTGCCGCACGCGGCCGCGGCGTGGCGCGCGCTTTGATGCGAGCGCTGGCTCGACGAGCGAGAGATCGCGGCTGCGTGCGCATCGACTGGACGACCGACCGTGACAATCTGCCAGCCCGGGCCGCCTACAAAGCGCTCGGCGCTGCCGTCCTCGATGAGCGCGTCTATTATCGCCTCGATGCCGACGCGATCACGCGGCTTGCGGATGAGATGTGACGGTTGGATTCCAGATCCGGTGTTGCGGCTGCGATGATTGAGCTCCGGCACCTTATCCCGGCATGTCGGCAAGTGCTCTTGCCGAGGGTGCATCTCGCACCAAGCGCACAAAAAATCTATTTCCTTTCAATTAGATAGACGAGATCTCGTGGTGACTCCGATTTCTTGACATATCATGATATTTCATGATAAATCATGATATCGAAGTCGCGATGGAAAATGAGGCGCGCAATGACATCCAGGGTCCGCGAGAAATTCGCCACTCAGATCAACTCGAAGATCCTATCCGCCGTCCGGAGCCTGGCGAAAAGCGAGGGCCGGCAGATTCAGGCGCTCGTCGACGAGGCGTTGGCTGATCTGATCGAAAAGCGGAAACAGGGGCGTCCCCGCTCCTACGTCATGGAAGCCTATCTGAGGAGCCACGAAACGTTCGGTCCGCTCTATAAAAAACTGGCTGAATGACGGACTACCTGACGGTCATCGAGGTCCTGTTGATCCACCATGACCAGATCGAGCGCTATGGAGGCATACCCGGTATTCGCGATCCGGGCCTGCTCGAGGCGGCTCTCTTTCGTCCACAGACAGGTCACTACGCCGATCTGATCGAGGAGGCCGCTGCGCTTTGGGAAAGCCTGGCGCAGAATCATCCGTTCTTCGACGGCAACAAGCGCACGGCCTTCGCGGTCACCTACACATTTCTTGTCATCAATGGCGCGCGGTTGGACGCCGATGCTGGCGAAACCCATCAGTTCATTTCGGGCCTGTATGACGCCAACAACTTCAGGTTCGCGCGATTGGTCCAGTGGCTGCGGACGCACACATCCTTGAATGGTGAGGGCAAGTAGTTCCGCGGACGACGATCGAGCAAGACATCGAGCCACCGCTGCGACGCGCTTGCTCTGCCAATCTTCTCCTCCGCTACGCAGGGGAGAGGAAGGAGCAAGAGATCATCCACCAGATGAAAAAGGCCCCGTCCTTTCGGGCGGGGCCTTTCGAATTCGTTCTCCGACACCGGCGTCTAATGCAGGCGGCGCTCCAGCTCGGCGACCGACTGGTCGATGAGGCTGCCGGCGCGGGCCGCGTCGAGGCCCGAGGAGAGGGCCTTCTGGGCGCCCAGGATGGCGAGATTGACGGCCTGGTTGCGGACCTCGGCGACGGCCTGGGTCTCGGCCTGGGCTATCTTCTCCAGCGCCTGGCGTTCGCGGCGCTTCAGTGCGGTCTCGATATTGGCTGCCGACTCTTTCCGGATGCGCAGGGCTTCGTCCTTGGCATGGGCCAGGATGCCTTCGGCTTCCTTCAGTGCCTGGCGCTGCCGGCGCTGATAGTCGGCCAAGAGCTTCTCGGCCTCGGCACGGAGCTTCTCGGCTTCGGCCAGATCGCTGCGGATCTTGGCCGAACGCTCGTCGAGCATCTTGCCCAGCGCGCGCATGATGGGCCGCGTCGCCAGGATCACGAAGATGACGGTGGCAAGCGCAACCCAGGTTTCGGGATCGTGGAGGAATTCCATCAGCGACGCTCCCTCGCGGCGGCTTCGACCCATTCCTTCGCCGCCGAGGGCGACAGCTCGACGCCCGCCACCTTGCGCACGATGCTTTGGGTCAGCTCGGCCGCGACGCTCCGGATATCGGCCAAAGCCGCGTCCTTGGTCGCGTTGATGCGCTTCTCGGCCTCGGCGGTCCGCGCATTGAGCTCGACCCCGAAGGCCGCTTCGCGCTTCGCCAGCTCCGCGGCGACGTCGGCCGCGGCCTGGCCGGTGAGGGCCTGAGCCTTCACCCGCGCGTCGGTCATGGCCTTCTCGTAGTCGGCCAGGACCTTCTCGGCCTCGGCCTTCACGCGCTCGGCGCGGGCCAGGTCGCCCTCGATCTTCTGCTGCCGGGTGGCCAGCACCGAGGCAATCCGGGGCAGTGCCAGCCGCGACATCAGCAGATAGAGGAGCACGAAGGTGATGACCAGCCAGATCAACTGCGGCGAGAACACCGCCGGGTCGAGCTGAGGCAGGCCTGCCTTTTCGCCTTCGGCGGCCAAGGCCGGCACAGCCGCGACCAGCCCCAGAGCGAGGGCGGCCAGGAGCTGTATCTTGCGGGTCAGGCCGATGCGCATGACGAGGCGGGGCCTTTCTGTAGGTCCGGTTTCTTGGATCAGCCGAACAGGATCAGCATCGCGATGCCGAGCGCGAAGATCGCGGTCGCTTCGGACAGCGCCATGCCGACGAACAAGTTGCCGGTCTGGGTCTTGGCGGCAGCCGGGTTGCGGATGCCCGCGCCCACGAACTGGCCGAACAGCATGCCGATGCCGATACCGGCGCCCGCGACGCCGATGGTGGCCAGACCAGCGCCCAACATCTTTGCAGCTTCGATTTCCATGTCTCGATCCTTTCAGGTTTTAGAGAAGTAAGGTTTCTAGGGTCGTGAGCCGATCAGTGATGCGGATGCAGCGCGTCATGCAGATAGAGGCAGCTCAGCACCGCGAAGATGTAAGCCTGCAGGGCCCCCACGAACAGCTCGAAGCCGACGAAGACGATGATGAAGGCGAGCGGCCCGATTCCGAACAGACCCAGCAGCACGACGAAGCCGGCGAACACCTTCAGCATGGTGTGGCCGACCATCATGTTGAGGAAAAGACGGACCGACAAGGTCACCGGCCGGATGAAGTAGGAAATGATCTCGATCGGGATCAGCAGCGGCAGCACGAAGATCGGCACGCCGGCCGGGCAGAACAGACGGAGGAAGCCGAAGCCGTTCTTGACGATGCCGATGATCGTCACGCCGATGAAGACGATAAGCGCCAGCGCCAAGGTCACGATGATGTGGCTCGTGACCGTGAAGGCGTAGGGGATCAGGCCGAAGACATTGCAGAACAGCACGAACATGAAGAGCGTGAAGATGAACGGGAAATATTTCCGTCCCTCGCTCCCGACATTGTCGCGCACCAGATTGGCGATGAACTCGTAGCTCATCTCCGCCATCGACTGCCAGCGGCCCGGCACCAGCGCGCGGCCGCGCATCGACAGCGTCAGGAACAGCGTGATGGCGAGGATGGCGATCACCATCCACAGCGAGGAGTTGGTGAAAGCGGCGTTGACGCCGCCGATCTTGAGCGGGATCAGCTCTTCGATCTTGAATTGCTCGAGCGGGCTATGGGCCTCGGTCGCCACGTTTCCTCAGTCCTTCTTCCGTCCGTCCTCGCCCGACCCCGCGGGCCGGTCATTCTCTTGCTCGGTGCGATTGGCCCGCATCACCGCCCGGTAGGCGCTGAGCAGACCCGCAGCCGCACCCAGGAGGAAAAGCAGCACCATGAGCCAGGGCTTCGTGCCCAGCTCACGATCAAGCCACCACCCCAACCCCGCACCAAACAGCATTCCGGCGAACAATTCGACGGCTACCCGATAACCGGCGTTGGCTCCAGTCGATGAAGGAAGAGCGGGCCCGGGGCCGTCATTCTTCCCGTCGTTCTGGCGTCCCCGCGCGGCCTTGAGCCGGGCGTCGAAGTCATTCAACGGCGGTGGGGAACCCCCTTCGGTCATCAGCTCAAATGACATGCAAAACCGCCGCAGCGCAATGCTCCGGCGGCCCAAGCGGGCGCACCATACGGGCGCCCCCTACCCCTGTCAAGCCTGGGAGACCCTTCATCAAACGCTTGCGCTGCAACGAAAATACAGCCCTGCGGCGTTACGCGCTCTGGCGCAATTCGGCCGCGTGCTGAAGGTCGACGGAGACCAGCTGCGAGACTCCGCGCTCGGCCATGGTGACGCCGAAGAGACGGTCCATCCGCGCCATGGTCAGGCGGTGATGGGTGATGACCAGGAACCGGGTGGTGGTGACGCGCGCCAGCTCTTCGACCAGGTCGCAGAAACGGTCCACATTGGCGTCGTCGAGCGGGGCGTCCACCTCGTCCAGCACGCAGATCGGCGCCGGATTGGTGAGGAACACGCCGAACAGCAGCGCCAGCGCGGTCAGGGCCTGCTCGCCACCCGAGAGCAGCGACATGACCTGAAGTTTCTTGCCGGGCGGGCTCGCCATGATCTCGAGCCCGGCTTCCAGCGGGTCCTCGGCCTCCGTGAGGGCCAGATGGGCGCGCCCGCCGCCGAAAAGCCGGTTGAAAAGCTGCTGGAAATGGCCGTTCACCACCTCGAAGGCGGCCAGAAGCCGCTCGCGGCCTTCGCGATTGAGGCTGGCGATGCCCTGGCGCAGCCGGGCGATGGCCGAGACCAGGTCGTTGCGCTCGTTCTGCATGCCGCTGATCTGGGTTTCCAGCTCTTCGGCTTCCGATTCGGCGCGCAGATTGACCGGCCCGATATTCTCGCGCTCGCGCGTCAGGCGCTGGATCCGGGTCTCGACCGCCTCGCGATCGGGCAGCTCGGCGCCTTCGTCGAGTTCCGCCAGGGCGAGCGCGTCGGCGGGTGCCACCTCGAGCCGCTCCTGCGAGCGCTCGACCACGAGGGCGCCGGACTGCTCGGCCTGGGCCACCAGCCCTTCGGTGCGGATCCGATTCTCGCGGGCCTGGCCTAGCTCATGCTCAGCCGATTTGAGGGCGCGGTCATATTCGGCGAGCCGGGTCTCGGCCTCGGCCAGCCGGTCGGCGGCGGCCTGGCGCGCCGATGTCGCGCCGGCGATCTCGTCCAGCAGCCGCTGGCGCTGCTCGGCCAGCTCGGCCGGGCGGCGGGCGAGGCGCTCGATCTCTTCGCCGATCTCGGCCAGACGCTGCTGATAGGTCTCGAGCTGGCGCTGGGCCGCTTCGCTGCGCTGGGTCCAGGAATTGCGCTCGCGCGCGACGGTGCTCTGGCGCTCGGCGCGGATCGCGGCCTCGCGCTTCAGCCGCTCGACCGCCCCGCGGCGTTCGATCAGCTGGCCACGCTCTTCGGCCAGGCGCGGCTTCAGCTCGGCAACGCGCTCGCGGGCACCGCCCAGATCGGGCAAGGCTGCCTGGTCGGATTCGGCCTGCTGGCGCTGGGCGTCGGTCTCGGCGCGCTCGGCCGCGACCTCCTCGGCGGTGCGCTTCAGCACCGTGAGCCGCGAGACCGCCTCGGCCAGACGCTGCTGCACCTGGGCGAGCGCGGAACGGGCCTGATCGACGGCCTGGTAGGTCTGACGGCCGGCGGCGCGGGCGGCTTCGGCTTCGGCCGCGGCGGCGCCGCGGGCCTCGGTCGCCTGTCTCAGCGTGTTTTGCGCCTGCTCCAGGGTCGCGGTGGCGCTTTCGAGCTCGCGCTTCACCTCGTTCAGGCGGTTGCGCTGCTTGAGGCGGACGGCAGCCGGGCTGGGGGCGCCGGTCGCGACCGTGTAGCCGTCCCAGCGCCACATGGCGCCGTCCTTGGACACCAGCCGCTGGCCCTGGCCGATCTGGTCGGCCAGCGCGCGGGCGGTGGCTTCGCTGTCGACCACGCCGATCTGGTGCAGGCGACGCAGCAGCACCGGCGAGCCGGTGACGAAGCGCGACAGCGGCTCGGCGCCGGCTGGAAGTTCGGCCCGGTCGGGGCGTTCGCCGACCGACTGCCAGTGGACGGGGGCCGCCAGGTCGGTCGAGGCGGTGAGATCGTCGCCCAGGGCCGCGCCCAGGGCCGCTTCATAGCCGGGCTCGACCTGCAGCTGGTCGATCAGGGGCGGCTGGCTCGAGGATTCGGTGCCGACGAAGAGCTCGCCCAGGGTCGAGGCCTCGGCCGCGAGCTTGGCATGGGCGCTCTGTGCCGCCTGCTGGCCGCCGCGGGCCTCGGTCTCGGCCGCTTCCGCGCCGGTCAGAGCCTGCTCGGCCTCGCCGCGCCGGGTCTCGGCCGCCGCCAGATTGTCCTCGGTCTCGGCCAGGCGATGCTTGGTCGCCACCAGCTCCAGGTCCTGCTCGGTCTCGGCCGTCAGCCGCTCGCGCTCGGTCCGCGTCGCCTCGGCGCGCTGATCGAGACGGCGCAGCCGCTCGCCCAGCTCGGCCAGGCGACGGACCAGCGCCGACTGGCGCGCTTCGCCCTCGGCGATCGATTGCGTCAATTGCGCCAGCTCGGTCTCGGTGGTCTCGACCTGGGCCTGGCTGTCATTGGCCTGGCGCTGCGCTTCGGCGAGCGCGTCGCCTTCGCGCGCACCGGCCTCGGTCAACTGCGCTTCTTCTTCAGTCAGTCGCGCTTGCGCCGTGGCCGCATCTTCGAGCAGCGCCTGCTCGCGGCCGATATCGCCCTCGACCTGCTGGCGCCGGCGCTCGGCCTCGATCTGTTGCTGCTGGACGCGCTGCTCTTCCTGCTCGAGCGCGCCGCGCGCCAGGGTCAGGCGCTGCAGGGCGGCGGCCGCCTCGGCCTCGCTCTGGCGCAGGCCCGGCAGCACCGAGGCGCCGTCGGCCTGCTCGCGCGCCGCGATGGCGGCGGCTTCGGTCGCGTTGGCGACGGCACTCTCGGCCTCGGTCAAGGCCTGGCGCGCGGCCTCGATGCGGGCCTGTGCCTCGGTCCATTGCAGATGGATCAGCACCGCCTCGGCCTTGCGCAGCTGGTCGGCGATGGTGCGATAGCGCTGCGCCTGGCGGGCCTGTTTCTTCAGGGTCTGGAACTGCGCCTCGAGCGTGATGATCACGTCCTCGAGGCGCGCGAGATTGGCTTCGGCCGCACGCAAGCGCAGCTCGGCCTCATGCCGGCGCGAATGGAGGCCGGTGATGCCGGCCGCTTCTTCAAGGAGCGCGCGGCGCTCGGTCGGCTTGGCGCTGATGATGGCGCCGACGCGGCCCTGGCTCACCATGGCGGTCGAATGGGCGCCGGTCGCGGCATCGGCGAAGAGGAGCTGCACGTCGCGCGCGCGCACTTCCGAGCCGTTGACGCGGTAGTGCGAGCCGACGCCGCGATCGATGCGCCGGCTGATCTCGAGCGCCTCGTTGCCGTTGAACTGCGAGGGCACGTTGCGGTCGGCATTGTCGAGCGAGAGCACGACCTCGGCGACGTTGCGCGCCGGCCTGCCGGTGTTGCCGGCGAAGATCACGTCGTCCATCTCGCCGCCGCGCATGCGCTTGGCGGAGGTCTCGCCCATCACCCAGCGCAGCGCCTCGACGAGGTTCGACTTGCCGCAGCCATTGGGGCCGACGATGCCGGTCATGCCGGGCTCGATCGGCATCTCCGTCCAATCGACGAAAGACTTGAAACCGACGAGCTTGAGTTTGGTGAAGTGAACCAAGCCGGACTCCGGAAAATCAGCCGAGCGGATGCGGAAGCGGGAAGGGACGAGCCGGGGACGGCTGGGGCCGCGTCCGCATCAAGGCTGCAGCTCCTTGAACACCTTCTCGAAATCCTCGTAAGGCACCGCGCCCTGGATCTTGCGGCCATTGACGAAGAAGGTCGGGGTCGATTCGACACCGAACTTGTCCTGGCCTTCCTGGGCGCGGGAGATGATGCGCTCGGAGATCGTCTTGTCGTCCATGCAGGCCTGGAATTTGGTCTGGTCGATGCCGGCCCCCGCCGCGATCCTGGCAAGCGCGTCGAGCGGCTTGTCGCCATGGGCCCAATCGCCCTGCTCCTTGAAGAGCAGCGATACCATCGGGAAATAGGTCACAGGCGAGACGCATTCGGCGAGCTCGGCGGCCTTGAGCGCCGGCTGGTCGAGCGGATAGCTGCGGAACACCAGCCGCACCTTGCCGGTGTCGATATAGTTGGTCTTGATCTGCGGCAGGATGTCGTTGTGGAAATGGGCGCAATGCGGGCAGGTGAGCGAGGCGTACTCGATCATCGTGATCGGCGCGTCCTTCGAGCCCAGCGCATGGTCGTCGTCATAGAGCGGGATCTGAACCGTGGCGCCGGGCGCCGAGCTCGGATCCGAGGGGGCGGCCAGCTTCTGCCGGTCCTGATATTCATAGATGCCGACGCCGGCGACTGCGATCACCACGACGATCAGCGCGACAATCCAATATTTGCGCAATTCCCTGGTCCTTCGTGCGGGCCACGTTGCAGCGACCCTTGGCGGGCGGCCCTTTTGTCATCAGGCCGTCATGGAGGACGGCCGCGGCCAAGTTAGACCGAAGCCGTTCGGGCGCTCAAGCGAACGTCCCTGTGGAAAATGTGCACATGCGCCAGCGACGGCGCGGGCCGCGCTAGATGGCAGGATTCTCGTGGCCGCGCAATCCCTTCGCGAAGGGCCGCCCGCAGCCTTGTCGATCGGCAATGCAGCGGATTTCGTCGCAGGCCCGAGCCAGGAAGGCTGATTCGCCATCCAATGGTGCAGATTCGGAAGGACTCGGGGGAGAACCCTGCGGCGAAGTCTCGCAAGCGAGCCCGCGGCGGGACTTCGAGAATTTGTCAGGAATCGAAGCCGTCAGCGCTTGGCGGGCTTCTTCGCATGCGCCGCCAGCGTATTGCCGAGTCGAGCGAGCGACTGGCGCAGCGCTTCGTCGGCAATGCCGGCAACGCTTAGATCGATGGCCGCTGTCTCGGCGGGCGCCAGGGCGGCGGCCTTCGGTTCGGCGAGGCGCCGGCGCACCGGCTTGGGCAGGGCCCCGCGCTCGAGCCGAAGCCGTGCCACCGCGCCATAGCCCAGATAGGCGTTGATGCGCTCGATCAGTTGCGGTTCCAAATGCTGCAGCTCGAGCGCAATGGCGCCCGCGACGCGCAGATGGAGCGTGCCCTCGCGCCGTTCGCGGCCGGTGAAGGCGAGCTTGATCGGCAGGGTCGCGTAGGCGATCTGGTCGCCCACGATCGCGGTCCAGTCCGTCACCAGCCCGCCCTCGGCGAGGCCCCGCTTGCCGAGCGCCTTACCGGCGATCCGCGGCAGGGACGCGGCCAGGGCCTGCATCCGGCCCTTGCGCGGCGCATCTTCGACCGTGGGTTTTGCGGCGTCGGGTTTGTCGGTCATGGCGCCTGATGCGAGGGAATGAAGAGGCGGGCCGCCCCGCTCTTGCGCGAGCCCGGGCCGCCGCCGCAGTGTACGCCCTCGCCATGCCCCGAGACCATGCTGCCGCACGCCAACGCCAGGATCCCAGCGCCGAGCGCATCGCCGCGACGGCGCCGGCCCTGCTCGCCTGGTATGACCGCCATCGCCGGGAGCTGCCCTGGCGGGCGCGCCCCGGCGAGACACCCGATCCCTACCGCGTCTGGCTCAGCGAGGTGATGCTGCAGCAGACGACGGTGGTGACGGTCGGGCCCTATTACGCGCGGTTCCTGGAGCGCTGGCCCACGGTCGAGGCCCTGGCGGCGGCCGAACTCGACGAGGTGCTGCATGCTTGGCAGGGGCTGGGCTATTACGCGCGGGCGCGCAATCTCCATCGCTGCGCCAAGGCGGTCGCGGCCGAGCATGGCGGGCGCTTCCCCTCGAGCGAGGAAGGTCTGCTGACGCTGCCCGGAATCGGTGGCTACACGGCCGCGGCCGTGGCGGCGATCGCCTTCGGCGCCAAGGCCACGCCGGTCGACGGCAATATCGAGCGCGTGGTGGCGCGGCTCTTCGCGGTCGAGACGCCGCTGCCGGCGGCCAAGCCCGAGCTGAAGCGGCTGGCGGCCCAACTCACGCCGGAAACCCGCGCCGGCGATTTCGCGCAAGCGATGATGGATCTGGGCGCCACGGTCTGCCGGCCCAAGGCGCCGCTCTGTCTCACCTGTCCGTTGACGCGGCTCTGCGCGGCAAGGCAGCTAGGGATCGCGGAGACCCTGCCGCGCCGCAGCCCGAAACGCGCCCGGCCGCAGAAACATGGCGTGGTGTTCTGGATCATTCGGCCCGACGGCGCCGTGCTGATGCAAAGGCGCGCGGAGGAGGGGCTGCTGGGCGGGCTGATGGAGTTCCCCTCGACTGGCTGGCGCGAGGCGGATTGGAACGGGAAAGAAGCGGTCAAATCCGCGCCTGTTCCGGCCGATTGGCGCGCCTTGCCGGGCGTGGTCCAGCATGGCTTCACCCATTTCGACATCGATCTGACGCTGCTGGTGGGCGAAGCGCCGGCGGGCACGAAGCTCGACGGCGTCTGGGTCAAGCCGGAGGATTTCGGCGGGCAGGCGCTGCCGACTTTGATGAAGAAGGTCGCGCGCCATGCGCTGGCGGCGCTGGAGGGCGACGGCGCCGCGCCGGTCAAAGCGCGCAAGACCGCCAGAAAGAAAAAGGCCTCATCCTGACCTGTCGGCAGGATGAGGCCATCCAGTTACACCCCTAGTCACTTCTTTACAGTCCCAGACACGTCCCTCGCCGCTAAAGCGGGCGGCGATCCTGCCGGTCGGGTAGGCGTTGGCGCGCCTGTCCCGCCGGATCAGCTCATGAAAGCTCGGCGCGCAGGCGCTGGCGCAGGAAGTCGATCGGCACCAGCTTGCCTTCCATCCGCATGCACCAGAACTGCCAGCCATTGCAGGCGGGGGCCCCTTGCACCGCGGCTCCCACTTGATGGATCGAGCCGCGATGGTCGGCCGAGATCAGCGTGCCGTCGGCGCGCACCTTGGCGGTCCATTGATTGTTCGGGCTGACCAGCAGGTCGCCCGGATGCAAGAGGCCGCGCTCGACCAGCCAGCCGAAGGGAATCCGCGGCTCCTCGCGCTTGGAGGGGGTCGCCATCAGCGACACATCCTCGACGGGGCGCACCTTGGAGAGGCGCTTGCGGGCGACCTCGACATAGGCGCGCTCGCGCTCGATGCCGATGTAATGCCGGCCCAGCCGCTTGGCGACGACGCCGGTGGTGCCGGTGCCGAAGAAGGGATCAAGCACGACGGCCCCGGGCTTGGTCGCGGCCAGGATCACCCGGTGCAGCAGCGCCTCGGGCTTCTGGGTCGGATGCGCCTTGTTGCCGTTCTCGTCCTTGATCCGCTCGCCGCCATTGCAGATCGGCAGCAGCCAGTCGCTGCGCATCTGCAGATCGTCGTTCAGCGACTTCATCGCATCGTAATTGAAGCAATAGCGGGCATCGGCGTCCTTGGCGCACCAGATCATGGTCTCATGGGCGTTGGTGAAGCGCCGGCCGCGGAAGTTCGGCATCGGGTTGGTCTTACGCCAGACCACGTCGTTCAGGATCCAGAAGCCCAGATCCTGGAGCGAGGCGCCGACGCGGAAGATGTTGTGGTAGCTGCCGATGACCCAGATGGTGCCGTCGGGCTTCAGGATCCGGCGGGCGGCCTTGAGCCAGTCGGCGGTGAAGCGGTCATAGGTCGCGAAATCCGCGAACTTGTCCCAGGCTTCCTCGACGCCATCGACCTTGCTGTTGTTCGGCCGGTGCAGATCGCCCTGGAGCTGCAGGTTGTAGGGCGGATCGGCGAAGATCATGTCGACGCTCTCGGGCGGGAGCGAGTTCATCACCCGGATCGAATCGCCCTCAATGATGCGGTCGAGCGGCGGTGCTGCGACCGGCTCCAGCTCCGCCATGGCCGCATCATTCCCTGCGGCACGACCCTTGATCGTGCGGCTACCCTTGGTCATCGACGTCCCCCAAACCCTTCCCACAATCTGGGCCGAGCATGGAGTCGCCGAGTCCGTCGGTCAAGAGTCTTCTTGTTGATTCAATCGCTTAAAAGAGAAAGTTGAGAAACTGGACTAAAGCTGCGACGATGTTCGGGGGTAGCCCCAAGATGTAGTAGGGCGGTGCGGTGCTCGAGCGTGCCGTAGCCCGCATTGTGGGCCCAGCCATAGCCCGGATAGCGCTGGTCGAGCGCCGTCATATGCCGGTCGCGGGCCACCTTGGCCAGGATCGAAGCGGCCGCGATCGAGAGCGAGAGCCCGTCGCCGCCGATGACGGCGCGGGCGGGGCAGGCGAGTTGCTTGGGCAGTTTGTCGCCATCGACCAGCGCGTAGGCTGGCGTCACCGACAGCGCGGTGACCGCGCGCGTCATGGCGAGCAGGCTCGCCTGGAGGATGTTGATCCGGTCGATCTCCTCGACGCTGGCCTGGGCGATCGCCGTCACGGCATTGGCGATGATCCAGACCGAAAGCGCTTCGCGCGTCCCGGCGTTCAGCTTCTTGGAATCGTCGATCGCCCGGGCGATCTT
>NZ_JBOHKS010000294.1:0-4192 GCF_050729195.1 Hypericibacter sp. | reverse complement strand
GCGATCGCCCTTGCGCACCGCGGTGGTCTCGACCTGGCGCGGATCGGAGCCGGCATTGGGCTCGGTGATGGCGAAGCAGCCACGCCGCTCGCCCTGACAGGAGGGCTGGAGATAGTCGCGCTTCTGCGCGGCCGTGCCGAATTTGAGGCTGACCGGCGGCCGCCAGACGCAACTCCAGAGGCCGTTGGTGACACGTCCGAGCTGCTCCTCGATCACGGTCTGCTCGACCATGGTCAGGCCCAGCCCGCCATTCTCCTTGCTATGGTTGATGCCGGCGAGGCCCCAGTCGCGCACCGCCTGACGGATGGCGGCGCGGCGCTCCATGGGGACTTCGCCATGCTCGTCCGCGATCAGCTCCATCGGGATCAGCACCTGGTCGCAGAACTCGCGACCCTTTTTTGCCAACTCCTTCTCCCGCGCCGACAATTCGAGATCCATGACCCTTCGCTCCAGGACAACGTGGAATGGGCCCCTGAATAGCCCATCGGGCCTTTGCGGGCGACGGATTTCGCGCCTTGTCTTGGATGACGGAACCAGCGCTCCGCAAACGCGACCGGAATGAGCGCCGCGGCTCCGCCTGACAGATTTAGTCGCTTTGCCGCTATGCTGGGTGGGGGCCGCCCGTTAATCTGTCCTCGATCTGGCGTGACATGGGTGTTCGGCGGTGGCTGGGGTGGCGTCTCGCATTGCCTTCATGCTCGTCTTTGCGGGCATGCTTTGTCTATACCTCCTGCCTGGCAGCGCGTCGGCGCAGACGCTCGACCGTGTCGCCGCGACCAAGACCATCCATATCGGCTTCATTCCCGACCAGGCGCCGTTCGCGATCCCGAATCCGGACGGCCCGCCCACCGGCTACGCGATCGATCTCTGCAATCGCGTCGTGACCAAGATCCGGGGGACTATTCCCGGCATCTCCGTCAGCTATGTCGAGACCAGCCTGGCCGATGCCTTCGATGCGGTCGCGGCGGGCCAGATCGATCTCCTCTGCGGCGCCGTCACGGCGACGCTTGGGCGTCGCGAGACCGTGGATTTTTCCGAACCGATCTTCGTCACCGGCGCGAGCGCCCTGCTGCGCACCGATTCGCCCTCCGATCTGCGCGAGCTCTTCCTGGGGGAACGGGCCATCAGCCCGCCACGCTCGCTGGAGATGCGCTCCTTTGTGACCAGCCATGTCGGTGTTCGGGCGGATACGACGACGGAAGCGATCCTGCGCCGCGCCGTCAGCGACGGCGGCTATGCGGCGACGGTTACCCGCTACCAGACGCATGAGGATGGCTTGGCGGCGCTCGAGGGCCGGGAGATCGACGCCTATTTCGCCGACCGCGCTCTGCTGGTCGGGTTGCTGGGCCGGGCTCAGCGCCCGACGCACCTCATCCTCGGCACCCGCCTCCTCACGCGTGACGAGTACGGCATCGCCATGGCGCGGGGAGACTCCGATCTCAGGCTCCTGGTGGATCGCGTCTTGAGCGCTTTCTACACGACGCCGGATTTCGCCACGCTGTTGTCCACCTATTTCGGCCCCCAGGCGGCCGAGTTTCAATCGCAGATCATGGCTTCGTCGATGCCAGAGTAAACGGACGGAGCGGGGGTAAGGCTGCATGGCGTCCAATGCGAGGCAGATCGGGCTGTTTCCCGCGACCATGCTGGTCGCCGGCAACATGATCGGGGCCGGCATCTTCATGATGCCGACGGTAATGGCGAGCATCGGCGGCATCGCCACGTTGGGCTGGCTGGTGACGGCGCCCGGCGCCTTCATCATGGGCTATATGTTCGCGCGGCTGGGCCAGGTGCGGCCGAAGGCCGGCGGGCCTTACGCCTATGCCCGCGAGGGCCTCGGCGACTTCGCCGGCTTCCAATGCAATCTTCTCTATTGGTTCTCGAACGTCATCGCGAACATCGCGATCGCGACCTCGATCACCGGCTATATGGCCGTCTTCCTGCCGGTGCTGCGCGAACCCCTGCTCGGCGCCTGCTGCACCGTGCTGATGGTCTGGCTTTCGGCGGTACTGAACATGGTCGGGCCGCGGCTGGTGACGCGGTTCGAGACCGTCACCACCTTGCTCGGCATCGGCCCCATCGCTCTCGTCGGGATCGGCGGGTGGTTCGTCTTCGATCCCGAGCTGTTCCGGGCGGGCTGGAATCCGACGGGAATAAGCGCGGGAAGTGCGATCTCGTCGGCCGTCTCGATCATGTTCTGGTCCTTCATGGGTGTCGAAAGCGCATCGGTCGCGGCGGCCGTGGTGAAGAATCCCGAGAAGAATGTGGGGCGGGCGACCCTGCTCGGCGTGGTCATCGCCGCGGTCGTCTATGTCCTCAGCACCACCGCGATCATGGGCATGATCCCCAACGATGAGCTGCGCCATTCGACGGCTCCCTTCGCCGATGCGGCGATGCGGGCGCTGGGACCCGTTGGCGCCGTGGTCATCACGATCTGCGCGATCGTCAAGGCCTCGGGCTGCCTCGGCGGCTGGACGCTGATCAACGCCGAGACGGCGCTGGCGACCGCCCGCGACGGGCTGTTCCCGGCGATGTTCGCCCAGACCGATTCGCGCGGCGTGCCGGTCCGCGGCCTGGTGATCGTCGCCATCATCATGAGTGCGATCGTCTTCCTGACGGTATCGCCCACGATCGGCGAGACCTTCATGGTGCTGGCCGATATCGCCGTGCTGCTGGTGCTGACGCCCTATATTTTTGCGGCCGTGTCGGTGGCGCATTACGTGCAGGAGAAGATCGTGACGCGCCAACTGGTCTGGGTGGCGCTGATCACGATCGCCTATTGCCTGGGCGTCATCGTCGTCTCCGCAGGCACCGCGGTCGCGGTCAGCATGGCCTTGGGCCTCTCGACGGCGCCGCTGTTCCGCGTTTTTCTCGCCTTCACCCGACGCAACGGCAAGGCGAAGCCGATCGCGATGATCGACTGAGCGCGACGCTTACGGCTTCGTTTGCATCAGCTTCCCGAGCCGTGTCCTGTCGTTGTAGATGAGCATGGCCGAGATGTGACGGCTTTCGACCATGGCGATCATTCCCGCGCCCGGCGCAATGAACCGATACTCAGTCTGTTCGACGCTTGCGGGCCCTACGGATCCCTCGTAATGCCACTTGATGAGGACGGTGTCGTAGGTGCCCGCAGGGACCGTTACCTTATAGGCGCCGATATAGGTGTAGGTGATGTCGAGCGACCCCTTGTGGTTGACGTCGGTCGGATCGGACAGATCGGAAACGGCCACCTGAACCGTGACCTTGTGGCTCTGGCCTGGCGCCAAGCCGGCGACAATAAGCGGCTGTCCAGGCGTGAAGCGCGACAGCACCTTCTCCTCGAGATCCTGCTCGCCCAGGATCACGGCGCCTCCATCGACCGTCTTTTGGATGAAGAGCGACCCGATCTTTTCGTCGGAGTAGCGCCAGCCCGGCGTGAACATCGGATCGGCGGTCTCTTCGACCTTGTGGTTCTCGGTGCGCGTTTTGCCGTCCGAGTCACGGACGCTGTAGGACGTGACCGTGCCCTTGGGCGGCAGGTATTTATCGACCGTCATGAGGGCCGCGGCGGCGATGGGGTCGCCGACGACGCCGGCTCCAAGATATTTCTCGATCTGCGCCCGGTCGTCGCTCGGCAGGGAATTGTCGAATCCGCCTTGCCGGTGCTGCTGCCGGCTATGAAGAATGACAATGCTGTTGCCATAACAGCGACAACGAGCTCGCGTTGAAACGGCATGAGTGAAAGCTCCCATAGTTATGAAAATGACGGGCTGACCTGACCCGGCGTTTACCGGATCGAGATCGTGAGCTGTTCGAGAGCTTGCCGCGGAGTCTTCGGGCAACGCATTAGAATACCACGCGATTGGCGCTGCCATGAGATGCCGGGTCGCTGCCCCGCCCCTTCCGACAACAGCCCCAGCGTCCGGGCCCTTAGCCATTTAAGCACGCGATGACGGGGTCCTGAGCGTGAACTTAATATCGCAGTTCAGGTCCGTCCCCTTTGACTTAAGTCGAAGCTGGTGATGCATTTGAGATGATATGATTCCCAACATAGTACCCGCTCGAGTTCAAGGGCAGGCGAGCGATATTTGAGTTGTTGGTGGGGGAGGGTGCGCAATATGAGCGCGAGAATGACGCCAGGGCGTGCGTCGCGATCTGCTAAGGCTCCGAAGAGGCGGGCCGGATCGCTATCTCCGCAGAACAGGCAGAGGGCGCA
>NZ_JBOHKS010000293.1:0-20785 GCF_050729195.1 Hypericibacter sp. | reverse complement strand
GGGCGTCACCTATGCGGCCAAGCTGGAGCGAACCGAAGCGCGTATCCATTGGCATGAGACGGCGCCGCTCCTTCACCGCCGGCTGCGCGCCTTCACGCCCTGGCCCGGCCTCTGGTTCGAGGCCAGGGGCGAGCGGCTGCGCGTGATCGAGGCGCGGCCGCTGCTGGTCACGACCGGTGCCGCGCCGGGCACGGTGCTGCCCAGCAATCTCGCCACCGCGCTTTCGGTCGCCTGCGGCCAAGGCACGGTCCTGTCGCTGGAGCAGCTGCAGCGGCCGGGCAAGAAGCCGGTCGGCGCCGCCGATTTCCTGCGCGGCTTCCCGCTCGATGCGGGGATGGTCCTGCCCTGATAGACTCCCCGGCATGACGCGTTACAAGCTCACGCTCGAATATGACGGCGGGCCCTTCGTGGGCTGGCAGCGCCAGTCCAACGGGCTTTCCGTGCAGGAAGCGCTGGAAGAGGCGATCTTCGCCTTCTGTGGCGAGCGGCCGAACCTGTTTGCGGCGGGCCGCACCGATGCTGGCGTCCATGCGCGCGGGCAGGTGGCCCATGTCGACCTCCAGCGCGAGGCCGATTCCGACACGGTGCGCAAGGCGATCAATTTCCATGTGAAGCCGCATCCGGTCTCGGTGCTCGCGGTCGAGCCGGTCGACGACGAGTTCCATGCCCGCTTCTCGGCCAAGTGGCGCGCCTATCGCTACGACCTCCTCAACCGCCGCTCGCCGCTGACGATCGATCGCGGCCATGTCTGGCTGGTGAACGCCGCACTCGATGTCGAGGCGATGGCGGCGGGGGCCCGGCATCTGCTCGGGCATCACGATTTCACCAGCTTCCGCAGCTCGATCTGCCAGGCGGCCTCGCCGATGAAGACGCTCGACGTTCTGGAGATCCAGCGCAACGGCGAGACGATCGAGATCCGCGCCCGCGCGCGCTCCTTCCTGCATCACCAGGTCCGCAACATGGTGGGCACGCTGAAGCTCGTGGGCGAGGGGAAATGGACGCCCGACGATGTCGCCAAGGCGCTCGCCGCGAAGGATCGCAGCGCCGCCGGGCCCACGGCGCCGCCGGACGGGCTCTATCTGATGGAAGTGGGGTATTGAGCGGCGAGCTTCGGCGCCCTGGGGCACCCCTCCCCCTACCCCCTAAGTTGATGTGATCGCTTCGCTCAACTTTTAAGCTTCGAGCGAGATCTATACCAACCACGCCCCCTCCCTTTGCGGGAGGGGGTAGGGGGAGGGGTTGCTTCAGGATGAAGGGGTGATGTTGCTTTCGGTCTCGTAGTAAGCTTTGAGACAGTGCGAAACGATCACATCAAAAGCAAAATTCCATGTCGCTCCACACCCTCCTCATCTTCGCCGCGACCTATGCGCTGGCTTGTGCGTTCCCCGGCCCGACCGTGACCGCCCTCGTGGCGCGGATCATGGGCAAGGGCACGCGGCGCGCGCCCGCCTTCTGCCTGGGTCTCATGGCCGGCGAGATGATCTGGGTGGCGACCGCGATGTTCGGGCTGGCGCTGGTCGCCGCGCTGTTCCAGCCGGTCTTCGTCGTGATCCGCTATCTGGGGGCGGCTTATCTGCTGTTCCTCGCCTGGAAGCTCTGGACCGCGCCGGCGACCGCGCCGGAAGAGTCGCGCGCCGGCGGCGGCGAAGGGATCAGGCTCTTCTTCGGCGGCCTCGCGCTGGCCATGGGCAATCCCAAGACCATGCTGTTCTATCTGGCGCTGCTACCGACCCTGGTCGATCTCTCCCATGTGACGATGGGCCGGTTCCTCGAGATCGCGCTGGTGGTGGGCGTCATCTACAGCATCGTGTTGACAAGCTACGTGCTGCTGGCGGCCCGCGCGCGCCGCGCCTTCCGCAGCAGCCGCGCGATGCGGATCGTGAACCGGCTGACCGGCGGCGTGATGGCCGGTGCCGCGGTCGTCGTGGCGACGCGAAGCTGACATACAAGCTCCAAGGGAAGATCTCTTTTGAGCACCAATGCCAATCCGCGCCGGCCTCTTCTGGCCGCGATCCTGTCACTGCTGGCGCCGGGTGCAGGACAGCTTTACTGCCGCCGACCGCGGCGTGCTCTGGTCTGGTTCCTTCCCGCCGTCCTTCTGGGCCTCGCCTATTACATCCTGTTGCCGACCGGGAGATTTTCGGAGGCTCCTCATCTCTGGTGGGGTTGGCTGGCGATTGTCGCCCTGGTCTGGCTCGGCAGTACGATCGACGCCTGGCTATTGGCGGGCCGAGATGATCCAGCGTCGTCGGGCGGATACGCCAAATGGTATCTTTATCTGCCCTTCATCTTGCTCGTGAATCTCGCCTGGTTCCTGACACCCTCGGCGCCGGTGGTGGAGCGGTTTCCGATGCCGTCGGGCTCGATGATGCCGACCCTGATGCTGGGCGATCAATTCGGTGTGTCGAGGTCGGCCTATCAGAGCACCGGACCGCAGCCGGGGGATATCGTCGTGATTCGCAGGGGCGATAGCGGCCGGAACTTCGTCAAGCGAGTCATTGGTCTCGCCGGCGACCGCATCCAGATGAAGGCGGGTCGTCTCTATCTGAATGGCGTCATGGTCGAGCGCGAACCGCTGGGCGATTTCACCGTTCCGGCAAGCACGGGCAACGGCGCGACACTCAAGCGCTATCGCGAGACGCTGCCGAATGGCCGCAGCTACCAGATCGTCGAGCAGTCCGACAATAGCTTCCTCGACAATACGGCTGAGTTCGCCGTTCCGCCGGGCGACTTTTTCCTGATGAGCGACAATCGCGACGACAGCCTGGACAGCCGGGCGCAGGAGTTCGGGCCCGTCGCCATCACGGCCGTGATCGGGCGGGCCCTCTCGATCGAGGCGTCGCCGGATCCGGCTCGGATCGGCTCGACGCTCGAATAGCAGGTCCCAGCCGCGTATCGACGACGTGCAGACGGTCGCGCGGCCTACAACTCAAGATTGACGAGCCGCCATTGTAAGAGGCACTCTCGCTCGAGTGGTCAACGGATCCGCGGGGGCATTGGCTCGTGAACGATGTCGTCAAACGCCGGCACCCCGCCGTCGCCGCCATCCTGTCGTTGCTTCTCGTCGGACTGGGCCAGCTCTATTGCGGGCGGCCGGTTCGCGCCATCGTCTGGTTCCTGGTCGCGGTCCTGTTATGCGCACCTATCGCCGTGATGGGAGCGCTCGGCAAGATAGCGATGGACGACCCGATCTTGCTGCAGGGGCCGCCGGTTCTCGGTGCGATCGTCGCCATTCTCGCTGCGATCGACGCCGGGTTCCTGGCGAGGCGAATCGGCACGGTGCGGCTCCGCGCTTATAACAAATGGTATTTCTATGGCTTGATCCTGGTGCTGGTTCTGTCGGCGGTCGGGATCTGGGAAACCCATACCTATCGGAGCTTTTCCGTTCCCAGCGCCGGCATGGTCCCAGCACTTCTTCCCGGCGATCGATTCTTCGTCCTCAAAACGGCCTATCGGAATGCCGAACCTCAATCGGGAGACATCATCGTCGCGGCCAAGAACGATGGGTTCTTCGTAAAGCGCGTCGTCGGTGTTGCCGGAGATCGCGTTCAGGTGATTGCAGGACGCCTCTTTATCAACGGCGCCCAGATCGAGCGCGAGGCCCTGGGGGATTTTGCCTTCGGCGACGTCCACCACACCCTCTATCTCGAGATCCTGCCCAACGGCCGACGCTATCGGATCGTCGAGCGCTCAGATCACGAGTTCCTCGACGACACGACCGAAGTTACGGTGCCCGCGGGTGCCCTGTTCGTGATGGGCGACAATCGTGACAACAGCATGGACAGCCGTGTTGCCGACTTCGGGTTGATCCCGGTCGGGACCGTGGAAGGGAAGGCTGTTTTTCTCACTTGGGCGAGAGACTGGCGTCGGATCGGCTCGAAGCTCGAATAGGGCGCGGCTTCGGTTCGGCGCGAGGTTCTCTCGCTCTTGTCAGATCAGCGCGAAGGTGATCTGCGACAGGATGAAGCTGAGAACGAGCTGGGCGACCGACAGGGCTGCCGCCAGAGGCAGGCTGACATTGAGCGCTGTCCTCGCAACGAACCCGCCATAGACGAGCTGCACCGCCATCAGCACGAATGTCAGCAGCGTGGCCGGGAGATCGGGAATGATCCCGATCCATAGCAGCAGCGACAGGACAGTGAACAGCAGGCTCAGAATGACCGAGCACCAGTTGGTGACCGCGATATAGCCCAGCATCTCGCGCTCGCGACCGAGCATCGGAGCCAGTCCCAGCATGAGCAGCGGATAGACGGCCCAGCTGATCGCATAGATCACCAGATCGACGATGACGATCTGGAACCAGGGGGCCGTCGAATGGAACAGCTGGGCCGCGATCCCGATATTGATCAGATCCAGCGGAAACAGCAGCGGCGCCAGCAGGAAGGAGCGCCAGGCGCCCATGGGGCTGCGATCGATCCATTCGAGGCCGCGCCGGTCGCCCAGCAACAGCCGCCAGGCGCCATAGGCGCCATGCAGGACCTCGTCGCGGGTCAGCATTGGGAGCGGAGCATCAGGGGGCCGGGAAATAACCCTCGAGCACGCCCTCATAGATGCGCGTCAGCGTCTCGAGATCCTGGACGGGCACGCGCTCATCGACCTTGTGCATGGTGCTGCCGGCCATGCCGAACTCCGCGACCGGGCAGAAATCCTTGATGAAGCGCGCATCTGAGGTGCCGCCCGTGGTGCTGAGCTCGGGCGTGAGCCCGGTTTCGCGCGTCACCGCCTTGGCGATCAGGTCGGAGAGCGGGCCCGGCGGTGTCAGGAAGGATTCGCCGCTGACGCGGATGCGCAGCTCGTAGTTGGCGCCCGAGCCGGTGCAGACCGCGCGCAGCCAGCGCTCGATCGAGGCCGAGCTGTGATGATCGTTGAAGCGGATGTTGAAGACCGCATGCGCCTCGGCCGGAATCACATTGGTCGCGGGGTTGCCGACATCGGCCGAGACGATCTGCAGGGTCGAGGGCTGGAAATGCTCGCTGCCCTTGTCGAGCGGCTCGGCGATCAGGGTCCCGAGGATGCCGACCAGGCGATGGACCGGATTGTCGGCCAGATGCGGATAGGCCGAATGGCCCTGCACGCCTTTGATCGTGAGCCAGCCGCTCATGCTGCCGCGCCGGCCGATCTTGATCATCTGTCCCAGCCGCTCGGGATTGGTCGGCTCGCCGACGATGCAGGCATCGAGCTTTTCGCCGCGTTCCTTGAGCCAGCCCAGCACCGGCTTGGTGCCGTTGACCGAAGGTCCTTCCTCGTCGCCGGTGATGAGGAGGCTGATCGAGCCGTCGAGCCCGCCCTTGCGCTTCGCCAGGAAGCGCGAGGCGGCGGCGGCGAAGGCGCCGATGGCGCCCTTCATGTCGGCGGCGCCGCGCCCGATCAGCTCGCCATCGATGACGGCCGCGTCATAGGGATCGACGCGCCAATGATCCTTGTTGCCATGGGGCACCACGTCGGTGTGGCCGGCGAAGCAGAAATTGCGACCGCCTTTGCCGACGCGGGCATAGAGATTCTCGACGCGCGGGCTGTCGTTCAGCGCGAAGGGCAGGCGATGGCAATCGAAGCCCCAGGGCTTCAGCGCCGCCTCGAGCACGCCCAACGCCCCCGCGTCGGCCGGCGTCACGCTCGGGCAGCGGATCAGCGCCTGGGTGAGGGCGAGCGGGTCGAGGGGTGCCGGTGTCGTCAGGATCAGTCTCGCAGCAGCTCGTTGATCGAGGTCTTGGAGCGGGTCTTCTCGTCGACGCGCTTCACGATCACGGCGCAATAGAGCCCCGGGCCGGGCTCGCCATTGGGCATCGGCTTGCCGGGCATGGTGCCCGAGACCACGACCGAATAGGCCGGCACGCGGCCATAGAGGACCTGGCCCGTGGCGCGATCGACGATCTTGGTCGAGGCGCCGAGATAGACGCCCATCGAGAGCACCGAGCCTTCCTCGACCACGACGCCCTCGGCCACCTCGGCGCGGGCGCCGATGAAGCAATTGTCCTCGATCACGACGGGGCCGGCCTGAAGCGGCTCGAGCACGCCGCCGATGCCGGCACCGCCCGAGATATGACAGTTCTTGCCGATCTGGGCGCAGGAGCCGACGGTGGCCCAGGTGTCGATCATGGTGCCGCTGTCGACCCGGGCGCCGACATTGACGAAGCTCGGCATCAGCACGACGCCCTTGGCGATGAAGGCCGAACGGCGCACGACTGCGGTCGGCACGGCGCGGAAGCCGGCTTCCTTGAAGCGGTTCTCGCCCCAGCCGGCGAATTTGGAAGGCACCTTGTCGTACCAGGCCGATTGGCCATGGCCGGGGAAGTCGCCGCCACCGGGGATGGGCGCGGAATCGGTGATGCGGAAGGAGAGCAGCACCGCCTTCTTGAGCCATTGATGGGTGACCCAGGCGCCATCGCGCTTCTCGGCCACGCGCAGCTCGCCACTGTCGAGCTTCTCCAGCGTCGCCTCGATCGCCTCGCGGGTACTCGCGGCCGTGGTCGGGGTGAGGCTCTCGCGACGCTCCCAGGCGGCGTCGATGGCGGCTTGGAGCTGTTCGGTGGGCATCGGGAAGGTCCGTCCTTGAAGGGTAGGGAGAGGGCCGGCGGGCCGCGAAAACGGCCCCGAAGATGGGGCCGCGCCGCTCGGCCTGTCAACGCCGCCGGCGACACCCAATGCCCTGTCCGCGCTCCCCCCTTGGCCCAAAATGGAAACGGCGAGCGATCCCAAGCTGGACCGCTCGCCGTTCGTCGTCGGCAGGCTATTCTGAGGCCTATTCGGCGGCGCTCTGCTTGCCCTTGAGCCCCAGCCGCTGGGCCACGCCCTCGCCATAGCGCGGGTCGGCTTTGATGAAATGCTCGATCTGCCGGCGCTGGATCGCCTCCGGCACGCCCTGCATCGCGCCCGCGATATTGTCCATGAGTGCCTTGCGCTGGGCCTCGGTCATGAGGCGGAACAAGGCGCCGGGCTGGCTGTAATCGTCATTGCCGATGCGGTGGTTGTAGCGGTCGGCATCGCCCGAGATCTTGAGCGGCGGCTCCTTCACCGACGGGTCCTCGACCGGACCGCCGAAGGAGTTGGGCTCGTAATTCACCGAGCCGCCGCCATTCTCGTCGAAGCGCATCTGGCCGTCGCGGTGATAGCTGTGGACCGGCACACGCGGCTTGTTGACCGGCAGGCTGTCATGATTGATGCCGAGCCGGTAACGATGCGCATCGGCATAGGAGAAGATGCGGAACTGCAGCATCTTGTCCGGGCTGTGGCTGATGCCCGGCACGACATTGGCCGGCGAGAAGCCCGACTGCTCGACCTCGGCGTGGTAATTCTCCGGATTCCGGTTGAGCTCCATCACGCCGACTTCCATCAGCGGGTAATCCTTGTGCGGCCACACTTTGGTGAGGTCGAAGGGATTGTAAGGCGTCTTCTCGGCGTCGGCCTCGGGCATGATCTGCACCTCGACACGCCATTTCGGGAAGTCCTTGCGCTCGATCGCCTCGAACAGGTCGCGCTGGTTGGATTCGCGATCGCTGGCGATGATCTTCGCCGCTTCCTCGTTGGTCAGGTTCTGGATGTCCTGGAGCGTCTTGAAATGGAATTTGACCCAGTGGCGTTCGTTCTTGGCGTTGATGAAGCTGTAGGTGTGCGAGCCGAAGCCATGCACATGCCGGAAGCTCTTGGGGATGCCGCGATCGGAGAACAGGATCGTGACCTGGTGCAGGCTCTCCGGGCTCAAGGACCAGAAATCCCACATCGCCGTCGGATTGCGCAGGTTGCTCTTGGGGTCGCGCTTCTGGGTGCGGATGAAATCGGGGAACTTGAAGGGATCGCGCACGAAGAAGACCGGCGTGTTGTTGCCGACCAGATCCCAGTTGCCCTCGTCGGTATAAAACTTCAGCGCGAAGCCGCGCACGTCGCGCTCGGCGTCGGCGGCCCCGCGCTCGCCGGCCACGGTCGAGAAACGCAGGAACATCGGCGTTTCCTTGCCGACCTGGGAGAAAATCTTGGCCTTGGTGTAGCGGGTGATGTCCTTGGTCACCGTGAAGGTGCCGTAGGCGGCCGAGCCCTTGGCATGAACGACGCGCTCGGGAATCCGCTCGCGATTGAAATGGGCATGCTTCTCGAACAGCTGCCAGTCCTGGACCAGCAGGGGGCCGCGCGGGCCGGCGGTGAGACTGTTCTGATTGTCGGGGACCGGAATGCCAGCGCCGGTGGTCAGGGTCGGGGGTTTTTCGGGTGTTTTCGCCATGGGTTTTGCCTCTCCAGTGGGGGACCGGTCGGAGCCATCGGGGAAAATCTAGAAGGCCATCCCCGTCAGCGCCAATAGGACTATGGTTTAGGGCTTGCCCGACTATTGTGGAAACCGATTGTTCCGATCTCTTTGATCGTTTCACTCGATCAATCGCGACAATCCGGTTCGGACGACAGGGCGTCGAGGAAGCCCTCAGCGCGGCGGCAGCTTGTCGGCGATCTCGACCAGCCAGCCGGCGAGGTCGTCTGTCACATGATCGATATGAGAAGCGTCACGTCCCGCCTGGGCCCAGGGCGAATCCGTGCGCACCAGGACCGTGACCATGCCCATCGCCGCCGCGGGCTCCAGATTCTGCGGCAGGTCCTCGAAGAGCACCGCACGGGTGGGCTCGATGCCGTGGCGCTCGATCAGCGCGCGATAGCTCGATTCCTTCGGCTTGGGCTCGAACTTGCCGGCGACGATGTCGAAGATGCCCGAGAAATGCTCGCGCACGCCGAGCCGGTCCATGACGCGCTCCGCATGGGCAACGGACCCGTTGGTGTAGATCAGCTTGCGGCCCGGAAGTCTTGCGAGCGCGCCGGCCAAGGTCGGGCTCGGCAGCACGGGCGAGACGTCGATCGCATGCACGAATTCGAGATAATGATGCGGATCGACGCCGTGGCGCAGCATCAGCCCGTTCATCGTCGTGCCATAGTCCTGGAAATACTGCTTCTGCAGCCGATGGGCCTGCTCGGCATCGAGATTGAGGTGCTGGGCCACATAGGCACCGATCAGCCGCTCGACCTGGTCGAACAGCCGGCAGCTCGCCGGATAGAGCGTGTTGTCGAGATCGAAGATCCAGGTATCGACATGGTCGAAGCCGGCGGGCCTGGAGCGAGCACCGGGAGGTGTAGCGGCGACGGTTTCTGGCGTAGCGGTCATGGCCGGGAACATGGCCATGCCGCACCGGGCACGCAAGTCCTTTGCGAGGGAGCCCGGGGAACGGGCGGGCCTGCCCCTAATGCTTCGAGCCGGGACCTTCCCCGCCCATATTGTGATGATGGGGCGCCCGGTTGTAGCCATCGTTGTCGTAGGTGCTGTCGGAACTGCAGGCCGCGAGACCGCCCAGCATGAAGATAGCAAGGAGCATGAAGCCAAGGGACAAGCCCAGATATCTATGCATGACGTGACGTTCCCTCGGCGGCGGTCCCCGCCGCCCGAATGATCGTGGCCCCAGGAATTCAGATGGGCGATCGACAGGCGCGGTGCAAGGTTAGGCGTGGCTGCCGCGCGAATGCGGCTCGGGGGTCGGATCCCATCCGGCGTTGCCGTTCCCATTCCCGTTTCCGTGATGATTGCCGAAGCTGCAGGCGCTGAGGCCGCCGATCGCGATGCCGGCGAGGAGCAGAAGGCCGAGTGTGCCCCTGAATTTGCACATGACGCGACGTCCCTTCGGTCGCGATCGCTCGGGACCGGATGATCCGGTCCCACGCGATTCAGGTGGAACCACATCACAACGACGCTCGAACGGGACCCCTTCCCTCAACGCGTCCGTAGTGCGAAGGGGACGGCCTCGAGCTCGGCCTGTTCCTCAGTCGTCGCTCAGATCGCCGCGGATACCGTGGCTGGGGCTGGAATAATAATCCTTCTGGCTCGTGCAGTCCGGCAGGACCGCGGCGAACAAGGCGAGAGTCAGCAGGAACGCGACAATCCGTTTCATGGGCGCTCTCCCGGACGCTGGGCCGTTCTGGGGAGGTCTGCATTGCGACGGCATAGGATTTTATCCATAGCGCGTCGCCCGGTGCAAGCCGGGACGGAAGGCCTCTTGCGGTTGCGGTTCCGGGGTGAGGTGCCGGTTAATAACCGCCGCCGCCCATGCCGCCGCCCATGCCGCCGCTGCTGCCGTTTTCCTGTGTCTGACTATGCTGGTCGGCCGTGGGTTTGCTGCTGCAGGCACCGGTGCCTGCCAGCACGAGCACCAGCAACGCGAATAGGACAATCTGTTTCATCGTCGCCTCCCTTCGTCGATGGGCGAAACCAATATTGCCGGCCCTCATATTCGGACATGCGCCCGTGACATCAATCGGAAAGGGCGGCGAAGGAGCCGGCCCAGCCCTCTCCGAGAGGCTGGTCAATAGCGACCGCCGCCGCCGCCGCCCGAACCGCCGCCACCGCTGCTGCCGCTACCACCGCCGCCACTGCCGGATTGGGTCTGGATGCTCTGTTCAACGGGCTTGTTGGCACAGGCGCTGACGCCGCTCAGGACGGTCAGCAGCAATGCCAGAACGCCGAGGATCTTCATCGTTGCCTCTTCTCGTCGGTGTGCGATATCGCCGGGGTTTCCCCCTGCTGTCGGACATGGGCCGACGGCCGCTCGGCGCAAGCGGCCCTGCGCGAGGACAACCATCAAAGTTCCGTGAGCCGGTGGTGATGCCCGGACGGCGCCTGATTAGTCTTCGAAACCGCGTGTGCCACGATCGGGGCTGGCGTAGGGGGCCACTTTCCGGGCTGCACCACCCGGCAGGGCTGCTGCCGAAATGGCAGACGCGAGCGGGACCGGAAGGATTTGCTTCATGGAGGCGCTCCCATGGCTGGGCCGTCCCAGCGGGATACGGCGCGATGATGCCATGGGATTTCATGCGTAGCCGATCGCGCCGGCTATCCGCTCCAGCGAGACCGTCCTTCGGCGAGAGGTCGTAAGGAGGTGATCAGCCCTGATGGACCAGCGTGCCGAGCCCGTGCGGCGTGAAGATTTCGAGCAGCAGCGCGTGCGGCACGCGCCCGTCGAGAATGACCGAGGCTTCGACGCCCATCTCGACGGCGTCGACGCAGGTGTCGAGCTTCGGAATCATGCCGCCGCTGATGGTGCCGTCGGCCATGAGCTGGCGCACCTGGCTGACGGTCAGGTCCTCGATCAGCTTGCCGGTCTTGTCGAGCACGCCGGCCACGTCGGTCAGCATCAGCAGGCGCTTGGCCTTGGCCGCGGCCGCGATGGCGCCGGCCGCGGTATCGGCATTGATGTGGTAGGTGAGGCCGTCGGGCCCGAAGCCGACCGGGGCGATCACCGGCACGAAATCCGAGTGCTGCAGCAGGTCGATGACCTGCGGATTGACCTTGGCCGGCTCGCCGACCAGGCCGATATCGATCTGCTTGCCGTCCTTCTCGAGGAAATGCTTGCGCGCCTCGAGCAGGCCCGCATCCTTGCCCGAAAGCCCGATGGCGCTGCCGCCGGCGGCATTGATGGCGGAGACGATCTGCTTGTTGATGGTGCCGGCCAGCACCATCTCGACCACCTCGACGGTCGCCGCGTCGGTCACGCGCAAGCCGTCGACGAAGCTGCTCTTGATCTGCAGGCGGTCCAGCATATGACCGATCTGCGGGCCGCCGCCATGGACCACGATCGGATGGATGCCGATCTGCTTCATCAGCACGATATCCTGCGCGAACACCTTGGCCAGCTCGGCATCGACCATGGCGTGCCCGCCATACTTGATGACGAAGCGCTTGCCCGCATAGCGCTGCATGTAGGGCAGCGCCTCGGAGATCGTGCGTGCGGTGCGCAGCCAGTATTTGGTTTCGCTGAAATTGCTCTGAGACATGGCGGCGGACTTTACCTCAAAGGGGTTGGGCTCGCCAGTGCGGCCAGCAGCGCGCGCAGGGTGGAAATGCCGTCGCCGGTGACGGAGCTGGTGGCGACGAGTTCGGGATGGGCGGCGGGATGGCGCGCCGCGCGGGCGGCGACCTCTTCGCGCAATTCCGCCAGGGCCGCCGGCTTCAGCTTGTCGGCTTTGGTCAACACGACTTGGTATGACTGCGCGGATTCATCAAGTTGCGACATGACGCGCTCGTCGCTCGGCTTCAATCCCTGGCGGGCATCGATCAGCAGCAGCGCGCGGCGCAGGGAGGGGCGGCCCTTGAGATAGAGCGTCGCCAGCCCCTGCCATTCCTTGACGTCCTTGCGCGCGGCCTTGGCATAGCCGTAGCCCGGCATGTCCACGAGCATCAGCCGGCCGCCCAGGCTGAAGAAATTGATCTGCTGCGTGCGGCCGGGCGTGTTCGAGGTGCGGGCGAGGGTCTTGCGGCCGGTGAGCGCGTTGATCAGGCTCGACTTGCCGACATTGGAGCGGCCGGCGAAGGCCACCTCGGGCAGGCCGATCGGCGGCAGGATCGACGGGTTGGTGGCGCCGGCAACGAAGTCGCAATCGGCCGCGAACAGCAGCCGGCCGGCTTCGATCGCCGATTGATCGATCTCGTCAGTTATCCTTGACGCCATCCTGGGATCCGACTGCCTCCGCTCGCGCTCGCGACCGATCAGACCTTCACGCCCATCCGCCACATGATGAAGCGCTGCTGGGCGACCGAGAGCGTGTTGTTCCAGGCCCAGTAGATCACCAGGCCGGCGGTGTACTGGCCCAGCATGAAGGTGAAGATGACCGGCAGCAGCGACATGATCCGCGCCTGCACCGGATCGGGCGGCGCCGGATTGAGGCGCTGCTGCATCCACATGGTGAAGCCCATGACCAGCGGCCAGACGCCGATGCTGAGGAGATTGAGCGGCCCCAGATCGGGAATGTGATAGGGCAGGAGCCCGAAGAGGTTCAGCACCGACGTCGGATCCTTCGCCGACAGATCCTGGATCCAGCCGAAGAAGGGCGCGTGGCGCATCTCGATGGTGACGAACAGCACCTTGTAGAGCGAGAAGAAGATCGGGATCTGCACCAGGATCGGCAGACAGCCGGCGGCGGGATTGACCTTCTCCTTCTTGTAGAGGGCCATGATCTCCTGCTGCATGCGCGCCTTGTCGTCCTTGAAGCGCTCCTTGAGCTTCGTCATCTCCGGCCCGAGCGCCTTCATCTTGCTCATGGCCTTGTAGGACTTGTTGGCGAGCGGGAAGAGGATGAGCCGGATCAGCACCGTCAGCAGCATGATCGCGACGCCGAAATTGCCCACCAGCCCGTAGAGGAAATCGAGCACGCGGAAGATCGGCTTCGTCAGGAAATAGAGATAGCCGAAATCGACGGCGCGATCGAACAGCGGGATGTTGTCCTGGTCGCCATACTTGTCGAGCAGGCTGACGACCTTGGCGCCGGCGAAGAGCTGGGTGCTGTTCTCGGCTGCCTGGCCGGCGGCAAGCGGCGTCGCTTCGCCGCGATAGTCGGCCTGGTAGAGGTCGGTCGTGCCCTGGAGCGAATGGCTGAAGCGGGCGGTGAGCTTGGCCTTCTGATCGGGAACCAGCGCCACCAGCCAGTATTTGTCGGTGATGCCGAGCCAGCCGCCGGTCGAGCTGTAGTTGATCTGCTTCTTCTCGCGGATGTTCTTGTAGGAGACGTCATCGATCAGCGTGCCGTCGAGCACACCGAGGAGACCCTCATGCAGGATGTAGTAGTTGAGCAGATGCGGCGTGCCGTGACGCGCGATCAGGCCATAGGGGAAGAGCGTGACGGTCTGGCCGCTGTCGTTCTGGACGCGCTGCGTCACCTTGAACATGAAGTTCTCGTCGAGCTCGAAGCGGCGCTCGAACTTGAGGCCCTGGCCATTGTCCCAGGTGAGGGTGACAGTCTGTCCCGGCGTCAGCTGGTCGCCCTGCGCTTGCCAGACCGTGTCGGGACCGGGCAGCGCCACGCCGGCTTCCTGCGCGACCCAGCCGAAATCCGCGTAATAGGCATTGGCGGCGCCCACCGGCGACAACAGGATGATGTTGGGCGAGGTCGGATCGACCGTCTCGCGATAGTCGTTCAGCACCAGATCGTCGAGGCGCCCGCCCTTCAGGTCGATCGAGCCGGTGAGGCGCGGCGAGTGGATCGCGATGCGGCTGGTGGTGGCGATGACCTGGCTGCGATCGGCCAGCGGCTGCTCGGGGGCGGCCGCGGTCGCGCTGGGCGCGGCGCTGCCGTCGGCCGTCGTCGCGGTTCCGGTCGCGGTCGTCTGCGTGGCGACGGGCGCGGGCTTGGGCGGGAAGAAGACCGCCGTGACCACCTGCGAGCCGATCAGGATCGCGACCGAGACGGCGATCGCGATGATGAGATTGCGTTGTTCCATGAGGGACCGGGCCAGAACTCGTCAGTAGGTCAAAAGGAGGGAGAGCGGCGCTCGGGACGGGCGAGCCGTCCGGAGAAATGCCGCCACGAGAATGTCGGGGGGACGGGGTCGTAGCCATGACCGCCCCAGGGATTGCAGCGCAGCAGCCGCCAGGCGGTCAGCGCCAGGCCGGCCAGGACGCCATGATGCTTGAAGGCATCGATGCCGTAATGGGAGCAGCTCGGCTCGAAGCGGCAGGAGCGCGGCAACAGCGGCGCCACCAGAAGCTGGTAGGCCCGGATCATGCCGATGCAGAGCCAACGCGCCGCCTTCATCCCTTCCACCCCGTTTCGACCCGGTCGTTCAATGCCGGGTCCGATAGAGCTTCAGCTGCCTCAGCCCGGCCGAGAGATCGGCCAGGAGGTCGCCATAGGCCCGCGTCAAGGTGCCGGCCCGCGCGACCAGGACATAATCATGATCGGACGCCGCATGGGCCCGCATGATCGTCTCGCTCGCGGCCTTGAGCCGGCGCCGCGCCCGATTGCGCGCAACCGCGTTGCCGACCTTGCGGCTGGCGGTGAAGCCGATCCGCAAAGCGGCCTCGCCGCCGACGGAATCGACCGGGCCGGCGGATGGGCTGCCGTCGGTCGAATGTCTGCGGGCCTGCAGGATTAGTCCCGGCGCGACGAACTTTCGTCCGCTTGCCGCGACCGCCAGGAATTCCTGGCGCCGCTTCAATCTTGCGAGCTGCGCCAAGGGAGGCTCGAACGGCTTAAGCGCTGAGGCGCTTGCGGCCCTTGGCGCGACGCGACGAGATGACTTTGCGGCCGCCCACAGTCGACATGCGGGAGCGGAAGCCATGCCGGCGCTTGCGGACGAGCACACTGGGTTGGTAGGTGCGCTTCACGATTAAGTCTCCGAAATCTCGGGAAAGCTTGGGTAAATTGCCGGCGCTGTATAAGGGCTGGGCGCGTCCGAGTCAACGATAGCCGGTCGCCCGAACCGCAGCCCCGGTCCGATATAGGTGACTATTTTACTCAGTTACTCTATGACCTAACTGAGCAACGCCGGGGATCCTGTCGGCGATCCCTGTGGAGGCCGTTTCATAGAGGCTTTTGCGACTTGCCGATAGGGGCCGGCTTTCCGCCATTATCCGGCCCTTCCAGAGCCCGCGACCCGGTGCCGAGCGCTATGGCCTTGGGGGGCATGGGAGTGTTAGACGGGCGCGCGAGTTCTCCAGCCGGGTGGCGATTCGAGCCGTCGGGCCTTCCGGGACAGGATGACGCATGGCCGAGGATCGAGAGCCTGCCGGCCTGACGCCGGGTTCGCCCACTCATCTGGAGCTGGACGAGCCGGCGCTCGCGAAGATGGAGCGGCCGCTCTGGCATCGGGCCGTGGCCCTGCTCGCCGGCCTGGCCTTGCTGGCGGGGGGCGTCGCCTTCGGGCTCAACCGCTATTTCGACTGGAACACGCTGCAGACGCATCGCGACGAGCTGCGGATGCTGGTCGAGTCCTATTGGTATCTCGTGATCCCGGTTTATCTCCTGCTCTATGCCCTGTTGGTGGTGAGCTCGGTCCCCGGCTGCGTGGTCATGACCATCATCGGCGGATTTCTGTTCGGCCAGATCTTCGGGACCCTGCTCGCCGTGACCGGCGCCACGATGGGAGCCACCATCGTCTTCGTCGTGGCGCGGGGCGCACTCGGTCCCTGGATCCGCCGGCGCGCCGGTCCCTGGATCGTCAAGATCGAGCGCGGCTTCGCGGAAAACGGCATGAGCTTTCTCCTGGTGCTGCGGCTGATCCCGATCTTCCCCTTCTTCATCCTCAATCTCGTGCTGCCCTTCGTCGGCCTGCCCCTGCGCCGCTATGTGCTCGGCACCTTCCTGGGCATCCTGCCCGCCAATTTCTTCTATGCCAGTTTCGGGGCCGGGCTCGGCGTCATCTTCGACCGCGGGGAGAGCGTGAGCTGGCGCTCCGTGCTCACGCCGGAAATGATCATGGGGTTGAGCGGACTGGCGGTGCTGGCGCTGCTGCCCGTGCTCTATAAATTCTGGCAGCATCGCCGCCGCCAGACGCGCGGCCAGGCCTGAGGCGGCATCCATGGCCGAGCGCATCAGCGTGGATCTTTGCGTGGTGGGCGCCGGCGCGGGCGGCCTCGCGGTGGCGGGCGCGGGCGCACAACTCGGCCTCTCGACCGTCCTCGTCGAAGATCGCGACATGGGCGATGGCGAGCTCGACGGGGGCGACGTCGCGTCGAAGGCGCTGATCGCCGCGGCGCGGGCCGCCGTTCAGCATCGGCAGAGCGAGGCCTTTGGCGTCCGCTACGATCCGCCCCGGATCGATTTCGCGCGCGTGCGCGCCCATGTGAAAGCGGCGGTCGAGGCGGTCGCACCGGACGATTCCCAGACCCGCTATGAAGGGCTGGGCGTGCGCATCATCCGCGCCAGGGCCTGCTTCACCGGCCGCGACCGGCTGATGGCGGGCGACATCGAGATCGTCGCGCGACGCTTCTGCATCGCGGCGGGGGCCAAGCCCGCGCTGCTGCCGATCGCGGGCCTCGAGCGGATCGCCTATCGCACGCCCCACGATATCCCCGAGCTCGATGCCCTGCCGTCGCATCTGCTGGTGGTCGGCGGCGGCGCCGAGGGCTGCGAGCTCGGCCAGGCCTTCCGCCGGCTGGGCGCGCGGGTCACGATCCTGGAGATGAAGCGCCTGCTCGACGACGAGGATCCCGAGCTGGTCGAGGTCGTGCGCCGGCAGCTGCGCGCCGATGGCGTCGAGCTTCGCGAAGGCGTGGTTGTCACGCAACTCGAGCCGGCGGGCGCCGGCATCCGCGCCACTCTCGCGCAGGGCGCGGATCGGTCCACGATCGAGGGCTCGCATCTGCTGCTGGCAGCCGGTCGCGTTCCAGCCAGCGACGATCTCGGATTGGACGCGGCGGGCGTCGCCTGTGACGGCAGGGCGATTCGGATCGACGAGCGCTGCCGCACCTCCAACCGGCGCATCTATGCGCTGGGCGAGATCGCGGGCGGACCGCCATCGACCGCCTGGACGGGCCATCAGGCGATGGCCATCGTCAAATCGATGATGTTCCGTCTGCCGGCGCGAACGAAGGCTCAGCTCCTGCCGCGTGTCGTCTTCTCCGATCCGGAGCTGGCGCAGGTCGGTATGAACGAGGCGCAGGCAAGGGCTGCCGGTCACGATCGGATCGTCGTGCGCCGCTTCCCCTTCGCCGAGACCGATCGCGCGCAGACCGATCGAGCGACAGCAGGATTCGTCAAGCTGGTGGCCACGCCAGCGGGCAAAATCCTCGGCGCCGGAATCGTGGGCACCGAGGGGGGCGAACTGATTCAGAGCTGGGGCCTCGCCCTGGCCGCCGGGCTTTCCTTGCGTGCTTTCACCGACATGATCACCGCCACTCCCACCTTGAGCGAGGCCAGCAAACGCGTTGCCGGCGGCTTCTATGCCGAACGGATGCTCGCCGCGCGCATGCGGCGCTGGGTGCGCTGGCTGGCGCGATGGCCATGAACCGACCCCGCCCGAAGCTGCCGGCCCTGTGGCACAGCCTTTCGGCGCGGCTGCTGGTGCTGACGGTCGCCTTCGTGATGGTGAGCGAGGTGCTGATCTTCGTGCCCTCGATCGCTTCCTTCCGGCTGAAATATCTGGAGGAGCGGCTCGCCGCGGCCAATATCGCGGTTCTGGCGCTGCTCGCCACGCCCGATGCGATGGTCAGCGACGAGCTCGAGATGGAGCTGCTGGGCCAGGCGGGCGCCTATGTGATCGGCCTCAAGCGCCCGGACGGCAAGAAGCTGATGCTGGGCATGGAAAACAACCTGCCGACGATCGATGCGCAGTTCGACCTGCGCCAGCATGGTCTGTTCCGCTCCGTCCGCGATGCGGTGGTGGCATTGGTGCAGAGCCGCAACCGGGTCTTGCGGGTGGTCGGGGTCTCGCCGCGCCATAACGAAACCGAGGTCGAGATCGTGATCGACGAGGCGCCGCTGCATGACGCGATGCTCGATTACGGCGCGCAGATCCTGGCGGTCTCGATCGTGATCTCGCTGATCACGGCCAGTCTCGTCTACCTGGCGCTCCAATGGTGGATGGTGCGGCCGATCCGGCGCATGACCGAAAGCATGATCGCCTTCCGCGGCGATCCCGAGGATCTCTCCCGGCCCTTGCGGGTGGAACGGCGTGGCGACGAGATCGGCGTGGCCCAGGCCGAGCTCGCCGAGATGCAGGCGGGCCTGCGCGCCTCGCTGCAGCATAAGACGCGGCTGGCGGCGCTGGGAACCGCGGTCACCAAGATCAGCCACGATCTTCGCAACATGCTGGCGACGGCGCAGCTGGTGTCGGATCGCCTGGTCGCCAGCGCCGATCCGCAGGTGAAGCGCGCGGCTCCCACGCTGGTGGCGGCGATCGATCGCGCCGTCGATCTCTGCACCCGCACCCTCGACTTCACCCGCGAGGGCCCGCTGCGGCTCGACTACAACCGCTTCGCGCTCAAGGGCCTGGTTCATGAGATCGGGGCCGGCGGCTTCGCCAATGGCAGGACCGAGCTCGTCGACGCGGTCGGCGATGTCGAGCTCGAAGCCGACCGAGACCAGCTCTATCGCGTGCTCGCCAACCTCGTGCGCAACGCGGCCGAAGCAGGGGCGGCCGAGGTGACGGTGTCGGCCGCGACCGCGGGCGAGCGCGTCATCATCGAGGTGCGCGACAATGGCCCCGGCCTGGCGCCGCGGGCGCGCCAGAATCTGTTCACGCCCTTCGCCGGCTCGGGCCGGGCGGGCGGCTCGGGTCTCGGCCTCGCCATCGCCCGCGAGCTGGCGCATGCCCATGGTGGCGATCTCTCGCTCGTCAGCAGCGACGCGAGCGGAACCCTGTTCCGCATCGATCTGCCGGCGCGCCGGCTCGTGGCCTGAGGCCGGTTTTTCAATCCGGAACAGGCCGTTAAGACAATTCCAACGCCATCCGGCGGCGGCGTTTGACGCAGTTGCGCGGACCCGCCGATCCCCTTATCTTGCCGGCGCCCGGGCCCCTGACGAGCCGGTTGGTTTCGTCGGCAATCGGCCGGGCTTGGGATCAGAGGGAGCAAGGAAGATGGGGAACGCGTCGAATTGGGTCCTGTCGGGACTGGTGGCGCTGATGGGCCTGGCGGGTCTCTTCGTCGCGGCGCGCGGCGGCCACTCGATGCCCTATTGGGGCGGGCTGGTGTTCTTCTTCTTCGCCGTGCTGTTCGTCTTCTACATGATCAAGCGCGGCTTCGATCACGCCGAGCATCACAACTCGCATTGAGGTTCTGCCTCGCGCCGCCGGGTTGACGGACGCGCGCGGCCTCAGTCGATCTGCAGCAGCAGCCCCTTGAGATAGGCGCTCTCCGGCAGGGCCGGATGGACGGGATGGTCGGGCGCTGCCCCGGTCGATGCCAGGAGCCGCGCCTCGCGCGCGAGATCGTGGATCCCGCGGCGCACTTCCTCGGCGAACAGGCCCGCCTCCATATTGTGCGAGCAGGAGGCGATGAAGAGAAATCCGCCCGGCCGCACGCATTCCGCCGAGAGCCGCGCCAGCTTGCGATAGGCGCGCGAGCCCTGGCCCAGATCCTTCTTCGATTTGACGAAGGCGGGCGGGTCGGCCACCACGATGTCGAAATTCTGCTTGGCCTTCGCCATCGCCTCGAGCTCGGTGAAGGCATCGGCGCGCCGGAAACGGCAGCGCTCGGCCCATCCGTTGAGCGCCGCGGCCTGCTCGGCCAGCGCCAGCGCCGCCTCTGAACGGTCGACCGCCGTCACCTCGCGCGCGCCGGCCGCGGCGGCCGCGAGCGCGAAGCCGCCGCAATAGCTGTAGACGTCGAGCAGGCTCATATCCTTCGCCAGCGTCGCGACCCGGGCACGGTTCTCGCGCTGATCGAAGAACCAGCCGGTCTTCTGCCCCTCGCGCGGATCGGCGAGAAAGCGCACGCCGTTCTCCTCGAGCGACAAGGGACCCTCGAGCGTTCCCTTCGCCATGTGCACATAGGTCTCGAGCCCTTCGAGCTTGCGCGCCGGGCTGTCGTTGCGCAGCAGCAGCGCCTCGGGCCGCAGCACCCGCTCGATCGCCTCGATCAGCGGGTCGAGCAACCGTTCCATGCCGGCACTGTTGGTCTGCAGCACGAGCGTGTCGCCGAAGCGATCCAGCACCACGCCGGGGAGCCCGTCGGCCTCGGCATGGATCAGGCGATAGAACGGCTTGTCATAGAGCCGCGCGCGCAAGGCCAGCGCCCGTTCCAGCCGCCGCGCCAGGAAGCCCGCGTCGATTGCCAGATTGGCATCCGTGTCGAGCAGGCGGCCGGCGATCAGGCTGTGCGGATTGAAGAGGGCCGTGCCGATCGGCCGGCCATCCTCGGCCTTCACCCGCACCACCTGGCCGGGCGGCAACGCCTTCGCCGCCGGCGTCATCTCGATCTCGTTGGAGTAGATCCAGGGATGCCCCGCCAGCGCGCGGCGCTGCGCGCCCTTGCGCAAGGTCACGGTCGGGCGCCCGCCCGCGGGCGCGGAGATGTTGTCGTTGGCAGTGGTCATGGGCACTGGCTCGATG
>NZ_JBOHKS010000292.1:0-7005 GCF_050729195.1 Hypericibacter sp. | reverse complement strand
AACTATATCCGCACCGCGCGGGCCAAGGGCCTGCCCGAGCGCATCACTCTCCTGCGCCATGGCGTCAAGGCGGCCCTGCCGCCGATCGTGTCCTATCTCGGGCCCGCCATCGCCAACATCATCACCGGCTCGATCGTGATCGAGCAGATCTTCGGGATCCCCGGCATCGGCCGCTATTTCGTCCAGGCCGCCCTCAACCGCGACTACACGCTGGTGATGGGCGTGGTCGTGTTCTATGGCGCGCTCATCATCCTGCTGAACCTGCTGGCGGATCTGGTCTATGGGCTGCTCGATCCGCAGGTGCGCTATGACTGATCTCGCAATCCCGTCCGCACCGGCACGGCCCCGCAGCCTCTGGGCCGATGCGCGCCGCCGGCTGTTCCGCAACAAGGCGGCGATGCTGAGCCTGATCCTGCTGGCGATCATCACCCTCGCCTGCATCTTCGCCCCGCTCCTGGCTCCCCATCCGATGGACGAGGTGAACTGGGACCGGATCATGGCGCCGCCCGACTGGTCGCTCGGCTATTATTTCGGCACCGACGAGAATGGCCGCGACCTCCTGGCCCGCGCGCTCTATGGCGGCCGCGTCTCGCTCTCGATCGGGGCCGTCGCGACGCTGGTGAGCCTGGTCATCGGCGTCGCCTGGGGCGCCCTGGCGGGCTTTGTCGGCGGCCGGGTCGACTCCCTCATGATGCGCATCGTCGATATCCTCTATGCGCTCCCCTTCGTGTTTTTCGTGATCCTGCTCACCGTCGTGTTCGGGCGGGACCAGATCCTGATGTATGTCGCGATCGGCGCCGTCTCCTGGCTCGACATGGCGCGCATCGTCCGCGGCCAGACCCTAAGCCTCAAGCGCAAGGAGTTCATCGAGGCGGCCCATGCCTCGGGCGTCGGCACCTTCGCGATCCTGCGCCGGCATATCGTGCCCAACACGCTGGGCCCGGTCATCATCTACACGACCCTGACCGTGCCCCAGGTGATCCTGATCGAATCCTTCGTGAGCTTCCTGGGTCTCGGCGTGCAGGAGCCTAATGCCAGCTGGGGCACGATGGTGAACGAGGGCGCGCGCGTGATGGAGACCTCCTACTGGGTCCTGGTCTATCCCGCGACCCTGCTGGTCGTGACCCTGCTCTGCCTCAACTTCATCGGCGACGGCCTGCGCGATGCGCTCGACCCGAAGGACCGCTGAGATGAGCGCCATCGCGGTACCCCGTCCCGCCCTCTCGACCGATCCGATCTTCGAGGTCGAGGATCTGCGGGTCGCGTTCGCCCTCGAGGGCGGCAGCCGGATCGATGCCCTCGATGGCGTCAGCTTCACGATCGCCCCCGGCGAGACCGTCGGCATCGTCGGCGAATCGGGCTCGGGCAAGACCCAGCTTTTCATGGCGGCGATGGGGCTGCTGGCGCGCAACGGCCGGGCGACCGGCCATGTGCGTTTCGACCGCAGCGAGATCCTGGGATTGCCGCCGGCCGAGCTCAACCGCCTGCGCGGCGCGCGGCTCGCCATGATTTTCCAAGACCCCATGACCTCGCTCAACCCGTTCCTCACGGTCGAGCGGCAACTGACCGAGGTGCTGGTCACGCATCGCGGCTTCGATCGCGCCCGCGCCCGCGAGGCCGCCATCAAGATGCTCGAGCGGGTGCAGATCCCCGAGCCCGAGCGGCGCATCGACATGTATCCGTTCGAGTTCTCCGGCGGCATGCGCCAGCGGGTGATGATCGCCATGGCGCTGCTCTGCGGACCCGAGTTCCTCATCGCGGACGAGCCGACCACGGCCCTCGATGTCACGATCCAGGCGCAGATCCTGTCCCTGCTGGCGGAACTCAAGCGCGACACCGGCATGGCGCTCGCGATCATCACCCACGATCTCGGCGTCGTCGCCGGCCTCTGCGACCGGGTGCTGGTGATGTATGCGGGCCGGATCGTCGAGGAAGGCACGGTCCAGGATCTGTTTCGCGAGCCGCTCCATCCCTATACCGCCGGCCTGCTGGCCTCGATCCCCCGCGCCGACCCGATGTCGGTCGAGGATGACGAGCCGCCGCTGATCGCCATCCCGGGCCAGCCGCCCGATCTCCAGCATCTGCCGTCGGGTTGCGCCTTTCGCACGCGCTGCCGCTTCGCCTTCGAGCGCTGCGCGCGCGAGGTACCGCTGCTGCACGGCGCCGGACAGGATCGCGCCAAAGCCTGCCATCTCGATCAACCGCCGGCCGTGGGGACGCCCAGGCCATGATCGCAACCGGGAAGCCCGCACTCGATAAAGCCAAGCCGATCCTCTCGGTCAAGGATCTGCATGTCACCTTCCCCATCCGCCGCGGTATGTTCCGGCGCGAAGCGACCCTGGTGGCGCTCGACGGGGTGAGCTTCGATCTCAAGCCGGGCGAGACGCTGGGTCTGGTCGGCGAATCCGGCTCCGGCAAATCGACGCTGGGCCGTGCGGTGCTGCGGCTCCTGCCGCGCGTCGAGGGCCATGTCACCTGGCTGGGCCAGGATCTGGCGGGCCTCACGCCGGAGGCGCTGCGACGGCTGCGGGCCGATATGCAGATCGTGTTCCAGGATCCGCTGGCCTCGCTCGATCCGCGCATGCCGGTCGGCGAGATCGTGGCGGAGCCACTGCGCACCTTCCAGCCCGACCTGCCGAAGAAGGAGATCCGCGCGCGCGTCACCGGCATGCTGACCCGTGTCGGCCTGGGGCCGGAGCATCTCGACCGCTATCCGCATGAGTTCTCGGGCGGGCAATGCCAGCGCATCGGCATCGCGCGTGCCATGATCAACCGCCCGAAGCTGGTGATCTGCGACGAGCCGGTCTCGGCGCTCGATGTCTCGATCCAGGCGCAGATCATCAATCTGCTGATGAAGCTGCAGCGCGAGGACGGGCTCGCCCTCATCTTCATCTCGCATAATCTCTCGGTGGTGCGACATATCAGCCACCGCATCATGGTGCTCTATCTGGGCCGGGTCGCGGAGCTCGCCGACCGGCGCACATTGTTCCGCGAGCCGCGCCATCCTTATACCCAGGCGCTGATCTCCGCGGTGCCGCTGCCCGATCCCGAATTGGAACGGGCGCGCCGGCATCTGGTGCTCAAAGGCGAGCTGCCCTCGCCGCTCGATCCGCCCTCGGGCTGCACCTTCCGCACGCGTTGCCCCAAGGCAACCTCGATCTGCGCCGCCGAACGGCCCGCGCTCGAGGTCACGCCCGATGGCCACAGCGTCGCGTGCCATCATTGGCGCGAATGGACGCGCGCGATTTAAGAGAATACACGGTCCGTGCGCCAGCTGTTGGCGCAGGTTTCGACGCCGAAGACATTGCCCCGTAGCATGTCGCGTAGCTGCATGAAACGATCTGGCAGCGACTCGACCCCATCTTGGAATTGTGTCATGTCAGGATGGTCATAGCGCCTATTATGGCATCCAAGGTGCGCCTTGCTGTCTGGATCCAATCCGCGCGGGGCCTCTTGAAAAACTTCCAACTACAGACGGGCGATGTCCCAAAGCTAATTCCATCGCCAGCCCGAGGCCCACAAACGAGCATCATGCGGAGATTTTGACACTCAGGACGTTCGGAGGTGTTGAAATGTTTCTCAGAATAGCTCTTGGCGTCGTCGCTCTTTCCTGGAGCTGGCCAGCCGTTGCAGACAGCTTTGTTCCCACCATTTACAGCGATGGATATTCATGTCCATCTAACTGCGATGCTCACGTGGTGTTCAACGCCGAGCATAACGGGACGAAGTACGCATCGCTTCCAGCGAGTCCTCGCTCCAGCCCTGCCACTTGCAGGATTGGCGAGATCTGCCGCATTTGCTTTGACGACACGGATGGTTCCTGCTTGAACGTCATGTACCGGGGTAGCGGCCCCGACAAGGGACGCTTCGATTTCACGCCGGCATTCTATGAAGCGACATGCTCCGCACAGTCTCTGCCTGAGGTTCTGGTCGAGCAATGCAAGAGCTTTGAAAAGCAATACAATAATCTTACTCGTGATGCCGTCTACTGTTTGAGCGACCCGACATACGCCGGATGTGATGCGCTGTTGGCCGCGGCTGAATCTTCAAAGGCCTCTGACCAGCCATTTTGGGACGAGTGTCGCGAAATAGGACAGGCCGCGTTCAACAGGAAGTATGCCGCCGAACCCGCCAAACAGCGTTCGCTTAGTTGCGCCTATGAGAAGATGGGCAGCGGTGGCCCGAACAGCAGTGGCCAGACCTGGAGGAGGCTCTTGCCTGCAGCATGTCAGGCCGGCGCCTATGTCGGCCGAGACGGTTTGGACTGTTGCGATAGCAATAAGATGTCTCTGGGCGGTCTTGGCCGCGAATGCGCCAACTACACCGTCGAGAAATGATCGGCAAGTTTCATCGGTGGCAACGACAGCGGGGCGCCATGAAGCCCCTCCGGCATCTGCAGCGGACCTTGCAAACGTCGATGATTCACGCAAGAAAAACCCGATGAGCGCGAAATATGACAGCATCGGAATCAACTCTGCGGAGCTTCGCAAGCCGGATCGGCGGATCGCCAGGATCATCGAGAGCGCACTCGGGTCAGCGCAACCCGTTTTGAATGTCGGTGCCGGCACCGGTTCCTACGAGCCGACTGATCGATCCCTGATCGCTGTCGAGCCTTCGCGCGAGATGATCCGAAAGCGCAGCCCGACGGCGGCCGAGGCGATTCAGGCCAGCGCCGACGATCTGCCATTCGATGACAAGAGTTTCGACGCCGCCATGGCGATCCTGACCATTCATCATTGGCCCGACAAGGAGGCAGGCTTGCGCGAGATGCGCCGCGTAACACGCGGCCGGATCGTCCTGCTCACCTTCGATCCGTCGCACCGACCATGGCTGACCGACTATCTTCCTGAACTGGCGGCGTTGGACGAGGCCCAGATGCCGACGATGTCCGACTATGAGCGATGGCTGGGCTCCGTGCGGATCGCACCGGTTCCGGTGCCCCATGATTGCAGCGACGGATTCCTCTATGCTTACTGGCGAAGGCCCTCGGCTTATCTGGATACGCGCATTCGCTCTGGCAGCTCTTCCTTTTGGGCCATCGGCAACGCCGATGCGGGATTGCAAAATCTGAGGCGAGACCTTGAAACCGGCGAATGGGAGCGCCGCTACGCCGAATTGCTCACCCTCGATGAATATGACGCAGGATACCGGCTCGTCGTCGCAGACTGATCCGCAAACGACCGTTTTCCAACCCTCTCTGCCGCCGCTCGCCCGAAGCCGAAGGTTCGGGTGGGGTCAAGCTAGGATCGTCGGCCGCGCCGCGCCGCCTCGATCACGGCAACGTCGATCTTCTTCATATCCATTATCGCCTCGAACGCGCGTTTGGCTTCATCGCCGCCGACAGCCATCGCCTCCATCAGCACGCGCGGCGTGATCTGCCAAGAGATGCCCCATTTGTCCTTGCACCAGCCGCACGCACTTTCCTGGCCGCCATTGCCGACGATGGCGTTCCAATAGCGGTCGGTCTCTTGCTGATCGTCCGTGGCGATCTGGAACGAGAAGGCTTCGTTATGCTTGAAGGCGGGCCCGCCATTGAGGCCGAGACAGGGAATGCCGGCGACCGTGAATTCAACCATCAGCACGTCGCCCGCCTTGCCGGACGGGTAGTCGCTGGGAGCATGGTGGACGGCACCCACCGAGCTGTCAGGAAAAGTCTTGGCGTAGAAGCGAGCCGCAGCCTCGGCGTCCTTGTCGTACCATACGCAGATCGTGTTCTTGGCCATTGCCATGTCTCGTTCCTTTGCTTCTGAAGTCCATCAACAGTACATCACGAATATAGAATGCATTCGTGTCCTTCGGCGTTCCGCCAGCAACAGCGAAAAGGTTATAGCGCTACCGGAGCTGCCAGTTCTGAGGCCAGATTCGGGCCGTGGCTCGATCAAAGTGGCGGTCCGCTTCGGCTCAATAGCGGATGCCGGCGCCAGATCTGTTCTGGAATGAGGGAGAGCTGGCGCACCGTCTCCGGTGACGATGAGAGCTGCATTTACGCCACAGCCTTCTAAAACCCGGCCTGAGAGTCAGACGGAACACATTGAAAGAACGATAAAATTGCGGAAGAACGATGCGCCCCGCCCGCGGCGGGCAATTGCAATGACGGTGCGGTCCGCTGTAACCATTCCGACCGCTTGATGTCATAGGAGACGCAGCATGGACCGATTCACCGGCGGTTGCCTGTGCGGCAACGTCCGAATTGTGGCGGCGGGACTCCCATACCGGGTCGGCATTTGTCACTGTCTCGACTGCCGCAAGCATCATGGGGCCCTTTTTCACGCGTCCGCGATATTCCCTCAGGATGCGGTGACGATCGAGGGCGAAACACGCGACTATGCCGGGCGGTTTTTCTGTCCGCGCTGCGGCTCCTCCATTTTCGGGCGCAGCGGCGACGAAATCGAAGTGAACCTGGGATCTCTGGATGCCCCCGACCAGCTGAGGCCAACCTACGAACTCTGGACCGTCCGTCGCGAGTCCTGGTTGCCACCGTTTCCGCTCACGAGACGATACGACCGCAATCGTGACACCACGGGTCGCTTTGAGAAGTAGGTGGCACGAACGGTGCGAAGGCGCCGTTTGGGAGGTCACGCCGGCGCGTCACTCCGGGAGACCGGCCTTGCGGTAGCCGTCAACGAAATGCTCCAGCGTCGCAGCGTCGCGGAATGGCTCCGTCGTGGCCCAGTGACGGGTTGTGAAATGCGGGTTGCCGACGAGGAACAATTCGACCTCTGCGCGCGCCTCGTCGAGCCGGCCCAGTTGGGCAAGGCTTGCCGCCAGGAAACGGCGTGAGCTTGTACGATAAGTCTCGTCCCTGCGCAGTGTCTCGACAGCGGCTTCGTATTCGCCGGCCGCATACTGCGCCTGGCCGAGCGTCAGATAGTACCAACTTGCCGGAAGCGGGTTCAGCCGGAACGCCTTGCGAATGTGCTCAAGGCCCTCCTCGACCCGCCCGGCCAAGACCGCGATGTCGGATAGTGCAGCCCTGGTGTCGGCCTCGTTCGGGTCGAGCTCGAT
>NZ_JBOHKS010000291.1:0-4844 GCF_050729195.1 Hypericibacter sp. | reverse complement strand
TTCCTAACCTTCCCCCGTTCCGGGGGAAGGGACAGAACGAGTTCCTGCGTTCTTCAGTTCTTCGTCTTGTCGACCAGCTTGTTCTTGCCGATCCAGGGCATCATGGCGCGCAGCTTGACGCCGACTTCTTCGATCGGATGCTCGGCGGCGCGACGGCGCATCGCCTTGAAGCTCGGCTGGCCGGCATTGTTTTCCTGCACCCAGTCGCGGGCGAAGCGGCCCGACTGGATGTCGTCGAGGATGCGCTTCATCTCCTTCTTGGTCTCTTCCGTCACGATCCGGGGACCGCGCGTATAGTCGCCATATTCGGCGGTGTTGGAGATCGAGTAGCGCATGTTGGCGATGCCGCCCTCATAGATGAGGTCGACGATCAGCTTCACCTCGTGCAGGCATTCGAAATAGGCCATCTCGGGCGCGTAGCCGGCCTCGACCAGCGTCTCGTAGCCGGCCTGGATCAGCGCCGTCAGGCCGCCGCAGAGCACGACCTGTTCGCCGAAGAGATCGGTCTCGCATTCCTCGCGGAAATCCGTCTCGATGATGCCCGAGCGGCCACCGCCGATGGCGGAGGCATAGGAGAGCGCGATCTCGAGCGCGTTGCCCGAGGGATTCTGCGCCACCGCCACGAGGCAGGGCACGCCGCCACCCTTCTGATATTCGGAGCGCACGGTGTGACCGGGGCCCTTGGGCGCCACCATGAACACGTCGATGTCGGACCGCGGCTCGATCAGGCGGAAATGGATGTTGAGACCATGGCCGAAGGCGATGGCCGCACCGGGCCGCATATTGGCATGGAGCTCGTCGGTATAGATCTTCGCCTGCAGCTCGTCGGGCGTCAGCATCATGACGATGTCGGCCCACTTCGCGGCCTCGGCCGGCGTCATCACCGGGAGGCCCGCGGCCTCCGCCTTCTTGATCGAAGCCGAGCCCGGCTTCAGCGCGACGCGCACGTCCTTGACGCCGCTGTCTTTGAGATTGAGGGCGTGGGCGTGGCCCTGGCTGCCATAGCCGACGACGGCGACCTTCTTGCCCTTGATCAGATTGACGTCGGCATCACGATCGTAATAGACGCGCATTCAAGTCTTCTCCTCTGTCTTTGCCAGCATCGGCAGGCACCCCTCCCGGGGCCATGCGCTGCCGTTCCGAATGAGTGGCGGGATCGATCCCGCCGGTATGGCCGTGCGAATTCCCTCGTTTATAAGCCTCAGAGCGCCTCGGGGCCGCGTGCGATTGCTGCAACGCCGGTCCGCGATACGTCGACCAGTCCCAGCGGCTGCATCAGGTTGATGAAGGCGTTGAGCTTGTCGGTCGAACCCGTCATTTCGAACACGAAGGATTCGATGGTCGAATCCACCACGCGGGCGCGGAAGATGTCGGCGATCCGCAGGGATTCGACCCGCTTCTCGCCGGTGCCGCGCACCTTGATCAAAGCCAGCTCGCGCTCGAGGCTCGGGCCCTCGGCCGTCAGGTCGCTGACCCGATGGACCGGCACAAGGCGCCCGAGCTGGGCCTTGATCTGCTCGATGATCATGACCGTACCGGAGGTGACGATGGTGATGCGCGACAAATGACGCTGCGCATCGACCTCGGCGACGGTCAGGCTTTCGATGTTGTAGCCGCGGCCGGAAAACAGCCCGACCACGCGGGCCAGGATGCCAGGTTCGTTGTCCACCAGCACCGAGATGGTGTGGCGCTCGATCTTTTGCGGTTCAGCCATGGCACTTACACCAGCACCATGCCTTCTTCGGAGACCGGCTTCGCATGATCGTCGGGGCCGAGCAGCATCTCGTTATGCGCCGCACCGGACGGGATCATGGGGAAGCAATTCTCTTTCTGGTCGATACGGCAATCCACCACCACGGTCCGGCGGGTCTTGATCATCTCGTCGATGGCGCCGTCCAGATCGGAGGGCTTCTCGATCAGCATGCCCACGCCACCGAAGGCGTCGGCGAGCTTGACGAAGTCGGGCAGCGAATCCGTGTAGCTCTCGGAATAGCGGCCGCCATGCAGCAGCTCCTGCCATTGCCGCACCATGCCCATATATTGGTTGTTCATGATGAATATCTTCACCGGCAGCTTGTACTGGCAGGCGGTGGAAAGCTCCTGGATGTTCATCAGGATCGAGGCCTCGCCGGCCACGTCGATCACCAGCGCGTCGGGATGCGCGATCTGCACGCCGATCGCGGCCGGCAGGCCGTAGCCCATGGTGCCGAGACCGCCCGAGGTCAGCCAGCGATTGGGCTGCTCGAATTTCAGGAACTGGGCCGCCCACATCTGATGCTGACCGACCTCGGTCGTGATGTAGACGTCCTTGTCCTTGACCGCGGCATAGAGGCGCTGCAGCGCATATTGCGGCTTGATGATGCTGTCGGAGTTCTTGAAGCGCAGGCAGTCGCGGCCGCGCCACTCCTCGATCTGCTTCCACCAGGACGCCAGCGCCTTGGCGTCCGGCTGGATCTGCTTGGCCTTCCAGACCTTGATCATGTCCTCGAGCACATGGCCGACGTCGCCGACGATCGGCACGTCCACGCGCACGTTCTTGTTGATCGAGGAAGGATCGATGTCGATATGGATCTTCTTCGAGTTGGGTGCGAAGGCGCTGACCCTGCCGGTCACGCGGTCGTCGAAGCGCGAGCCGACCGCGATCATCACGTCGCAGTCATGCATCGCCCAATTGGCCTCGTACATGCCGTGCATGCCGAGCATCCCCAGGAACTGCGGATCGGAGGCCGGGAAGGCGCCCAGCCCCATCAGCGTCAGGGTGCAGGGGAAGCCCGTCATCTTCACGAACTGCTTCAGCAGCTGCGAGGCGCCGGGGCCCGAATTGATCACACCGCCGCCGCAATAGAAGAGCGGCTTCTTGGCCTTGGCCAGGAGCTCGACCGCGGCCTCGATCTGGCGCGCATCGCCCTTCACCTGCGGATTGTAACTCCGATGCTTGCGCGCGGAGGGTGCCGGCGCGCCGGCATAGGTCGCCTTGGCCTGCAGCACGTCCTTGGGCAGGTCGATCACGACCGGACCGGGCCGGCCGCTGCGCGCGACATGGAAGGCCTCATGCACCACGCGGCCCAGATCGGCCACGTTCTTCACCAGGTAGTTATGCTTGGTGCAGGGCCGGGTGATGCCGGTGGTGTCGGCTTCCTGGAACGCGTCATTGCCGATCAGATGGGTCGGCACCTGACCGGTCAGGCAGACGATCGGAATCGAATCCATCAGCGCGTCGGTCAGACCGGTGACCGCATTGGTGGCGCCGGGGCCCGAAGTCACCAGCACGACGCCGACCTTGCCGGTCGAGCGCGCATAGCCTTCGGCCGCATGCACGGCCGCCTGCTCATGACGGACCAGGATGTGGCGCAGCGCGTTCTGCTTGAAGAGTTCGTCATAGATCGGAAGGACGGCGCCGCCGGGATAGCCGAATACGACGTCCACACCCTGGTCCAAAAGGGCCCGGATGAGGACAGACGCACCGATCATCTCCTGCGCAGACATTTTCGCTGATCCTTTCGCTCGCAAAATTCGGAAGCCGGTTCAAGGGCTCCCACCGGGTTTCGCGCGGCCAATTTACGGGCGCAAAAACCCCTCCCGCACGGACCTTTCTGGCCGGCAAGGAGCCCGAAACTAGTGATTTGCTGCAATGCGGTCAACAGCTAATGGCAAATCTTCGAAAAGAAATTGTGAAAGAACCTTTCCAAAAATTGCGCGTCGGCAAAACCCGGATCCAGCGGATCGGCCTCGATCCGGGCCGCTTCCGGCAGGCGGTGCCGAAACCAGGTGTATTGGCGCTTGGCATAGCGCCGGGTGGCCTGCTGGCCGGCGGCGATCGCCGTCGCCAGGTCGCCCGCCCCGGCCAGATGGGCGCCCAGCTCGGCAACGCCGATGGCCTTCATGGCCGGGAGATCCGGATCGAGCTTGAGGGCCAGGAGCGCCCTCACCTCCTCGAGCGCCCCCGCCTCCACCATGCGCCCGAAGCGGCGATCGCAGGCGGCATAAAGGGCGGCGCGCGGCGGCATCAGCAGATGGGTCTCGAAGGCCAGATCCGGGGGCGGCTGCCTCCCGCTCTCCGCCTGCCAGGCCGAGAGCGGTTTGCCGGTCGCCTCGAACAGCTCGAGCGCGCGCAGGATGCGCTGCCGGTCGGTCGGCTCGATGCGCGCGGCCGTCGCGGGATCGCAGGCTTCGAGCGCCTTGAACAGCGACCCCACGCCGCCCGGCGCTTTCATCCGGGCCTGAAGGCTGGCGCGAACCGCATCGGGGATCGGCGGCAGATCGGCGATGCCGCGCATCAAAGATTCGAGGTAGAGCCCGGTGCCACCGACCAGGATCGGGAGGCGGCCTTCCGCCCGGGTGGCGGCGACGGCACCCAGCGCCAGTTCGCGCCAGCGCCCCGCCGAGCAGGGCTCGTTCGCCGGCAGGATGCCGAAGAGACGATGGGGCACACGCGCCATCTCGGCCTCGGTCGGGCGCGCCGACAGCAGCGACAGCTCGCGATAGAGCTGCATGCTGTCGGCATTGATGAGCGTGCCGCCGAGCTTCTGCGCCAGCGCCATGGCCAGCGCCGACTTCCCGCTCGCCGTGGGGCCGGCGATGACGAGGATCTTATCCCCTCCCCCTTCACGGGGGAGGGTCAGGGAGGGGGCAGACGCTGACGGTGCAGGTGTCATGAGCCTGGAAGCGATCAGCGCTGAAACCGAGACGACCCCCTTCCTGACCTTCCCCCGCAAGGGCAGGGCTGTCCGGGGAAAGTTAGGCATAGCAGAAGGCCAGTTGGTTGGCTGGGGTTTTTGGCTTTGGCTTGCTGGGGTTGACGGGCGGCGGTCGATCGATCCGGTGGATGGTTCTCCTGGTAAAGA
>NZ_JBOHKS010000290.1:0-10668 GCF_050729195.1 Hypericibacter sp. | reverse complement strand
TCAGATCCTTGTGGCAATAGACCTGGCTCTCGCCGGTCTCGGCCAGGATGATGAATTCGTGGCTGAGATCGCCGCCGATCGGGCCGGTGTCGGCCGCCATCGGGATCGCCTTCAGCCCCATCCGCGCATAGGTGCGCAGATAGGACACGAACATCTTGTTGTAGGCGCGCCGCGCGCCGACATAGTCGATGTCGAAGGAATAGGCGTCCTTCATCAGGAACTCGCGCCCGCGCATCACGCCGAAGCGGGGCCGCACCTCGTCGCGGAACTTCCACTGGATGTGATAGAGCAGCTTGGGCAGTTCCTTGTAGCTGCGGACCTCGCTCGCGAAGATGTCGGTGATCAGCTCCTCGTTGGTCGGCCCATAGAGCATCTCGCGATCATGGCGATCGACGATGCGCAGCATCTCCTTGCCGTAATCCTCGTAGCGGCCCGACTTCTTCCAGAGATCCGCAGACTGGATCGTCGGCATCAGCACTTCCTGGCAACCGGCCCGGTCCTGTTCCTCGCGGACGATCTGCTCGATGCGCTTCAGCACCCGGAAGCCCAGCGGCAGCCAGGAATAGATCCCGGCGCTGGCCTGGCGGATCATGCCGGCACGCAGCATCAGCCGATGCGAGACGATCTGCGCCTCGGCGGGCGTTTCCTTGAGGGTGGGCAGAAAATAGCTCGTCAGCCGCATTGATCATCCTTGCGAAGCGGGAACCCGGTGGATCGGCGGCGGGTCCGGGCGATACCGGGGCCTGACGGCGCCATCGGAAATGGGTCGGGACTGTAGGCAATGGCCCCTGCCCTGTCCATGCGCGAAGCCCGCGCAGTGACGGTTCCGAGAGGACCCCAGGATCGCGTCGAAAAGGTGGCGGCCGGGCCGCTATTGCCCCTGGCTCAGGCCGCGGGCGCAGGCCTCGGCCAGGGCGTCCGCTTCGGGATCGCCGAGAGGCTGGCCGTTGAAGGTCACATTGCCGTTGAGGTCGGAAACGACGATGCCGACGATCGCATCTCCCTTGAAGAGCGGCGAGTTGGCCGGGATGTGATAGCGGTCCTGGAGGTCGACCTTGATCGGAATGGCGATCAGGGGCGGCAGATTGAGTTGCTGATTCGAGCCCGGCAGATCGGCCGGCGCGACCGCGTTGCCATAGGCATCGACGCCCGGTTCATAGGCCACGCCCGGGGGTTGGCGATACTTGACAAGGGCCTCGCAATCCTCCCTTTTCACCGTCAGTTGCGGCTCGCCGGCCATGAGGGGCGAGGGCCCCAGGGCGGGAAGACCCAGGAGGGCGAGCAGGAGCAACCAGGGGATGCGAGCGATACAGCGCGTCATGCCGTCAGGGTGGCGCCGGGGGATTAATAAAACCTAACCCCGGCATCGGCCGCGGCGGTCCGGCGCGTCGGGGTCGCTCGTTGTATCACGAGGGGCCTAGCATGCTTGAAAAACTGTTCGACCTGACGGCGCACGGCACCACCGTGCGGCGCGAGATCCTGGCCGGTGTCACGACCTTCCTGACCATGGCCTATATCATCTTCGTCAATCCGCAGATCCTGTCGGCCGCCGGGATGGATATCGGCGCCGTCTTCGTCGCCACCTGCCTCGCCGCCGCCTTCGGCAGCGCCTTCATGGGGCTGTTCGCGAATTATCCGATCGCGCTGGCGCCCGGCATGGGCCTCAACGCCTATTTCACCTACGCGGTCGTCAACGGGATGCATTACCCGTGGCAGGTCGCGCTGGGTGCCGTGTTCCTGTCCGGCATCCTGTTCCTGATCCTCAGCATCCTTCCGGTCCGCGAATACATCATCAATTCGATTCCGAAGAGCCTGAAGATGGCGATCTCGGCCGGCATCGGTCTCTTCCTCGCCATCATCGGCCTGAAGGAAATGGGCGTGATCGTTGCCGATCCGGCGACCTTCGTGACGCTCGGGCCGCTGACGGTCTGGCCGGTGATCCTGGGGGCGCTGGGGTTCGTCGTGATGGCGGCCCTCGACGCGCGGCGCGTGCCAGGGGCCATCATCATCGCGATCCTGTTGGTGACGGCGGCAGGCGTGGCGCTCGGCGTCAGCCCGGCGCAGGGCGTGTTCTCGATGCCGCCCAGCATCGCCCCGACCTTCCTGCAGATGGATATCGCCGGCGCCTTCAGCCTCGGCCTGGTCGCGATCGTCTTCACCTTCCTGTTCGTCGATCTGTTCGACAATACCGGCACGCTGATCGGCGTTGCCCATCGTGCCGGCCTGCTCGACAAGGACGGCCGGCTGCCGCGCATCGGCAAGGCCCTGATCGTCGACAGCAGCTCGGCCATGGTGGGGGCGGCCCTCGGCACCTCGACCACGACCAGCTATATCGAAAGCGCAGCCGGCGTTCGCGCCGGCGGCCGGACCGGCCTCACCGCCGTCGTGGTGGCGATCCTGTTCCTCGCCGCGCTCTTCCTGTCGCCGCTGGCGGGGACGGTTCCCGCCTACGCCACGGCGCCAGCACTCATCTTCGTCGCCTGCATCATGACGCGCGGCCTCACCGAGGTGGATTGGGAGGACGTCACCGAATATGCACCGGCGGTGATCACCGCGATCGCGATGCCGCTCACCTTCTCGATCGCGAATGGCATCGCGCTCGGTTTCATCACCTATGCGGCGATCAAACTGGTGGCGGGCCGCTGGCGTGAAATTCATCCGGCGGTGGCGATCCTCGCCATCGCCTTCATCCTGAAGTTCGCGCTGATCTGACCCTGCTCTTGCAGGCTTGGCGGGCCGGCCCTTCGCGGGTGCCGGCCCGCTTTCTTTTTGGGCGGGCTGCTCCGGCCTTTGCCCGCTTCGCGAGCGCCGCTCGCCATTGCGAAAACCGCGTGACGACGAGCGGGAATCCTCATATGTTTCAATCGTGGTCAAACCGCCGGTCCACCGGCGTGGCCCGGGTTCTGGGAGATGAGGGAGCGCAGAACGCGCCCCGACGGTCGAAGCGCCCCCCAAATGGCGCGCACCGAATGGGATGGCAAAGGAACCGAAGGCGAGCTGGGAAACCCGCTCGCTTTTTTTTGCCCGTAGATCAAGCTCATGCGGGTTCGCCAAGAACTGCCATAAGTAATTGTATTAACTATAACTCCAATATTCTTACCGGTCGCCATCCAGGCCTTTAAGCGTCCTTAAAGCGTGGGGGCGGATAGTCGGGCTTGTCTTTACTCTCCGACAGGCAACCCGATGAAGGTGGCAATCGAGCCCTGGATTGAGACCGGGGTGGCGATTCCAAACGGGGACGCCCAGCCCGCCTCTCCCTATGCCGATCTCGCAACCCACTGGCCGGGCCCTTGCGCCCTGCTGGCGGCGACGGGCCGTGTCTTCGCCGCCAATGCCGGCGGCGAGGCGCTCCTGGCCGTCCTGGCCCCTGACGAGGCCGACAGGGCCGAGCTCGCGGCGCGCAAGACCGCCTGCACCCTGGAGCCCGTCATCCTGCCCTCGCCGTCCGGCTCCTCGACGGTCGAACCCAGCCTGATTCCGATCGCGGGCGGTCTGCTCCTGATCGGCCGCGACGTCACCCTCCAGGCCCGGATTCGTTCGGCCCTGATCGAGTCTCGCCAGCGCTTCAAGGACCTGGTCGATATCTCCAGCGATTTCTCCTGGGAGACGGATGCGACCGGCCGGTTCGTGTTCGTCTCGCCGCAGGGCGGCCTCGGCTACCCCGCCGTGGCCCTTCTGGGCCGAGATCCCGCCACGCTCGCCATCGAAGAAGACGAGGCCCTCTTGAGCGAGCAGCCTTTCGCCGCGCGTGAACGCGTCGAGGCGCGGCAGATGTGGATGCGCCGCGCCGATGGCGCCGCCGCGCGGGTGGCGATCTCGGCGCTCCCCCTGCACGACAGCGGCGGCGAGATCATCGGCGCCCGCGGTCTCTGCCGCGACATCACCGCGGCCGACGCCCAGGAAGCGGCGCTGCTCGAAGCCCGCCACCATGAGCGCCTGCTGGCCTATATCGCTCGCACGATCCGCGAAGAGGTCGAGCCCGGCGCCATGCTGAACAAGGCCGCCAGCACCCTCGCCCACGCGCTGGGCGCCGAGCTCGGCTGCATCTGGCGCTTCGAGAACGGCCCGCCGCGCCTGGTGGCGCAGAGCGGAACGCTGGCCGTGCCCGCCATCGACCTCCCCGGCCTCCTGCAAGGCTGGGCCAAGGCCGATCGCAACGCCGTCGAAACGCCGCAAGCCTGCGACACGGAGTCCCTGAGCGGCCTCGCGCTGGTGACGAGCTATCGGCGAGCGGCCAATGGCGCCGTCGCGATCTGGCGGCGGCACGACCAGGCGCCGTCCTGGAGCAAATCCGACCATGCCTTGATGCGCGAGATCGCCGGCCATCTCGGCATCGCGCTGGCGCAGATCAGCCAGCATGATGCGCTGGCGGCCCTGGCCAATACCGACGCGCTCACCGGCCTCCTCAACCGGCGCAGCTTCACGGCGGACCTCGAGCGCTGGCTTCAGCATGCGCGGCGCACGGGACGCGGCGGCACCCTGCTCTATCTCGACCTCGACAATTTCAAGCCGATCAATGACCGCTTCGGCCATGAGCGCGGCGACGCCGTGCTGGTGCAGGTCGCCGATCGCCTGCGCCGCGGCTCGCGTGCCGGCGACCTGGCGGCTCGCCTCGGCGGCGACGAGTTCGCCCTCTGGGCCGCGGAGACCGACGAGGCTGGCGCGCTCGCCAAGGCGCAAGGCCTGATCGCAACCGTCCGCGAATGTGCCGGCGCGCTCAGCGGTGTCGAGCCGCCGCTGGGAATCTCCATCGGGATCGCCTGCTACCGGCCGACCTCGGCTGAAGCTTTCGACGGCCTGCTCGCACGCGCCGACGAGGCCATGTATCGCGCCAAGCGGGCGGGCAAGAACCGCTGCGAGCTGGCGCCACCCGCGAGGGTCGCATGAGCGCGGTCGTGGCCAGGGATCAGCAATATCCGGATTATGAGGGCGAGAAAAGCCGCGCCGCTCATGCCGATGCTGATGTTCGGCGGGAGCTCGCTCGCGAACGCCAAGCCCGACCGGAGATCCTCTATTTCCTGGCGAATGATCGGGTGGCCGCCGTGCGCCGCGAGATCGCTGCCAACCCGCAGACGCCGGTCCAGGCCGACCTGCTGCTGCTGCAGGATTCCGATGCCAATGTGCGGAGCGATCTTGCGCTGAAGGTGGCACGCCTGCTTCCCGATCTTGCGCCGGACGCGCAGAGCCAGGTTCGCGAGCGGGTCGTGGAGATGGTGCGAGTCCTGGCGCGCGATCAGGTTGCACGCATCCGCGCGATCGTCTCCGAAGCCCTGAAGGACGTCGGCAATGCGCCGCCGGATGTGATCCGCGCGCTCGCGCGCGACGTGGAGCTTGCCGTCTGCGGGCCCGTGTTGCGGTTCTCACCGCTGCTGACGGACGAAGACCTGCTGGCCATCATCGCGGTGCCCCCGGTCAAGGGCGCGCGGCGTGCCGTGGCGCAACGCGATGGTCTCAGCGCCGATCTGGCCGATGCCATTGCCGATGTCGGCGACGAGGCCGCGATCGCGGCCCTCCTCGGCAACCCTTCGGCCCAGATCCGCGAAGAGACGCTGGACCTGCTGGTGGACCGGGCCCCGGCCCATCCCACCTGGCATCCGCCCCTTGTCGACCGCCCCGCTTTGCCGGCACGTATCGTCGGCCGTATCGCCGCCTTCGTGGCCGCGACCCTGTTGCGCCGCCTGGAACAGCGCCAGGATCTCGATCCGGCCGCGCGCGAAGCGGTCGCCGCCGCGGTCGCCACGCGGTTGGCCGAGCCCGAGATGGTCGCCGCGACCAAGGCCGCCGCTTCGAAGGAATCTGCCGAGGACCGGGCGCTCAGGCTCAAGAAACAGGGCAAGCTCGACGAGGCGAGCCTCGCTTCGGCCCTCGACAGCGGCGACCGCGCCTTCGCGATCGCCGCGCTGGGCATCCTCAGCGAGCTCGGCAGCGCGCTCGCCGGCAAGATCCTCTCGGCGCGCGGCGTCAAGGGCATCGTCGCCCTCGCCTGGAAGGCCGGCGTCAGCCCGCGTCTCGCGACGCAGATCCAGCTCCGGCTGGCCGGCATTCCGCCCAAGCAACTGCTACAGCCGCGGGCCGGCGGTTGGCCCATGAACAATGACGAGATGACCTGGCATCTCGATTTCTTCCGCGCCTGAAGCGCCTCAGCGCTTCCTCATCCAGGCGGGCTTGAGCTTGGCGATGCGCTTGTAGGTCGGGCAATCCGGCTTATGGGCGCCCGGCAGATAACCGAGGCTCATCAGAAATTCGCCCACGATCTCGCCGCCCGTAAAGCGGAACGTCTTCTTGAAGAGCTTGACCCATTCCTCCTTGGTCAGGGGATGATGGGCATCGATCCATTGGGCGAAGGAGCCGTGGCTCTCCCGCAGTACCTGGATCCGTTTCGCATTCTCGATCGCCGCCTCGATCTTGAGCCGGTTGCGGATGATGCCCGCATCCTTGAGCAGCCGCGCCTTGTCGCGCGCCTTGAAGGCTGCCACCCGGTCGACGTCGAACTCGGCATAGGCCGCCTTGAAGGCCTCGCGCTTCTTCAGGATCGTCAGCCAGGAAAGGCCGGCCTGGTTGATCTCCAGCACCAGCCGCTCGAACAGCGCGCTCTCGTCGGCGTTCGGGAAGCCATACTCGCTCTCATGATAGGGCCCATGGAACGGATGGCCAGGGGCGACGTCGCAATAGCTGCTCATGGGACCCTCGATCGGAAGAGCGCGGCCGGCTCAGCTGGGCCGGAACGTGATCAGATTGGAACGCTGCAGGAGAAAGAAGCCGACCCAGATCACCGCCGCGACCAGGGTCGTGGCGATCGCTTTCTTCAGCAGCAAGGGCCGGTCGGGCGCGCTTTCGGCATGGCCGGCCTCGACCTTGTCGGGGACATGCACCCCCCAGGGCAGCACCGCGAACAGCACGGTCCACCAGATGATGACATAGACGACGATGCCGGTGACCGGGTTCATACCTGCTCCAGCTCGATCAGGGTCCCGACGAAATCCTTGGGATGGAGGAACAGCACCGGCTTGCCATGGGCGCCGATCTTCGGATTGCCGTCGCCCAGGACGCGAGCGCCCTCGGCCTTGAGCCGGTCGCGGGCGGCGAGAATATCGTCGACCTCGAAGCAGAGATGATGCATGCCGCCGGAGGGATTGCGCTCGAGGAAGGGCGCGATCGGCGAGTTCGCGCCCAGCGGATGCAGCAGCTCGATCTTGGTATTGGGCAGCTCGACGAACACGACCGTCACGCCATGGGCGGGCTCGGCCTGGGGCGGCGACACCTTGGCCCCCAGTGTATCGCGATAGATCTTGGCGGCCGCCTCCAGGTCGGGCACGGCGATCGCCACATGGTTGAGGCGTCCGATCACGGCGATGGTTCCTGTTCCTTCTTGTCTCCAGGCCGGAGTCTGCCCGAAGCGCCCGGCCTGTCCAAGAGGTCTAGAGCCGCACCAGATGGACCTCGGTCAGCGGCTTCTTCCCGTGGAGATTCTGCAATGTCTTGCGGATGGCCAGACGGGCCGCCTCCTTGACCGTCGTGTCGAGCTTGCGGTCGGCGGGCTTGAGCTTGACCAGCGCCGTGCGCACGGCATCGGCGGCATCCTCGCGGGCCTCCGCCATCTCGTCGGGCTCGAGCAGGCCCTGGATCGAGATCTGCGGCTCGGCCGCCAGCAGGCCGGTATCGTCCAGCACCAGGGTCGCGACCGCGGTGCCGTTATGGAGCATGCGGTGGCGCAGCCGCATCGCCTCGCCGTCGAGGGACATCAGCACCTTGCCGTCGAGCCCCAGCCGGCCGGAATGGACCTCGCCGATCTTCTTGGCCGGTCCCGGCGCCAGGCGGATCACATCGCCGTTCGTGGACACGACGGTTTGCGGCACCTGGCAGTCATGGGCAAGCCGCGCATGGGCCATCAGATGGCGATATTCGCCATGCACCGGCACCGCGATCTGCGGGCGCACCCATTGATACATGGCGATGAGCTCGTCGCGCGCCGGATGGCCGGAGACATGGATCGCATTGTCGCGCTCGGTCACGATCTCGACGCCAAGCTTGGCCAGATCGTTCTGCAGCCGCCCGATCGCCCGGTCGTTGCCGGGGATGACGCGCGAGGAGAACAGCACCGCATCACCGGCTTCGAGCGTCACGGCCGGATGCTCGCCGCGCGCGATGCGCGCCAGCGCCGAACGCGGCTCGCCCTGGCTGCCGGTGCAGAGCAGCACCACCTTGTCGCGGGGCAGGAAGCCCGCATCATGCTCGCTGACGAAATCCGGCAGGTCCGCCAGATAGCCCGTATCGCGCGCCGCCCGGTTGATGCGCCAGAGCGAGCGCCCCACCAGTGCCGCATGGCGATCATGATGGGCGGCGGCTCGCGCCACGCTCTCGACGCGCGCCACATTGGAGGCGAAACAGGCGACCGCGATCCGGCCGTCGAACCGCCCCATCATCTCCGTCAGGTTGGCGCGCACCAGGGCCTCGGAGCCCGAATGGCCGGGAACCAGCGCATTGGTGGAATCGCACACCATCGCCAGCACGCCCTCGGTACCCAGCTTCTTGAGCGCCTCTTCGTCGGTCACCTCGCCCACCAGCGGATCGGGATCGAGTTTCCAGTCGCCGGTATGGAGGATCGTGCCGCAGGGCGTGCGGATCGCGATGGCGTTGGGCTCGGGGATCGAATGGGTCAGGGTGATGAATTCGAGATCGAATGGCCCGATCTTGAAGCGTCCGGAGAGCGGGATCTCGGTGATCTCGACCTCGTCCTCGATGCCGGATTCGATCAGCTTGCGGCGCAGCACCGCCGCGGTGAAGGGCGTCGCATAGATGGGACAGCCGAGATCCGGCCAGAGATAGGGCACGGCACCGATATGGTCCTCATGCGCATGCGTCAGCACCAGCCCGACCAGCCGGTCGGCATTGTCCTCGATGAAGGTCGGGTCGGGCATGATGACCTCGATCCCGGGCGTGGCGTCGTCGCCGAAGGTGACGCCCAGGTCGACCATCAGCCATTTGCCGTCATGGCCATAGAGCGTGAGGTTCATTCCGATCTCCCCCGCTCCGCCCAAGGGCAGGAACAGGAGCTCGTCGGCGCGCGGTGGATCGATCATCGGCGACCGGCGTTGCGGCGCCCGTTGTTGCGACGATAGATCTCGACCAGACCGCGCATGGTGATCTCGGGCTCGAGCCGCTCGATCGTGGGCGTGTTGCCATGGAACAGCGGCGCCAGGCCGCCGGTCGCGATCACGCGCATGGGCTGGCCCCATTCCTCGCAGATGCGCGCGACGACGCCCTCGATCAGGCTGATATAGCCCCAGTAGATGCCGGACTGCATGGCGCCCAGCGTGTCCTTGCCGATGACGCGCGGCGGCTTCTCGACGGCGATGCGCGGCAGCTTGGCGGTCGCGCCATGGAGCGCCTCGAGGCTGAGATTGATTCCCGGCGCGATTACGCCGCCGCAGTAATCGCCGGATTCGGCGATGACGTCGAAGGTGGTGGCGGTGCCGAAATCCACCACGATGACGGCCTCGTCCGGAAACAGCAGATGGCCGCCGACGGCGTTGGCGAGCCGGTCGGCGCCCACCTCTTGCGGGCGGTCCATCAGGATCTTGATGCCGAGCTCGACGCCGGGCTCGCCGACGATGAGGGGCTTGGTGTGGAAATGCTTGTCGCAAAGCTGGCGCAGATTGAAGAGCGTCGGCGGCACCACGGTGGCGATGACGGTGCCGTCGATGTCCTTGGTGCTGAGGCCGGAGAGGCCCATCAGCTGATTCAGCCAGACCAGATATTCGTCGGCGGTGCGTGCCGGGCTGGTATGGAGCCGCCAGTCGCCGCGCAGCGCCTCGCCGTCATAGACGGCGAATTTCACGTTCGTGTTGTTGGCATTGACGGCGAGCAGCATGGCGATGCCTTCAAGGTTCGAGTTCAAAGCCCCGGGAAGAACACGTCACCGGCGGTGAAGCTGCGCCTTCCTCCGTCGGCCAGGTCGAGCCAGAGCCGGCCCTCCTCGTCGAGGGTCGAGAAACGGCCCGCGACGGTCTCCTGCTCCAGCCGGACCTCGATCGGCTGCCCGATCCCGGCGGCCCGGCTCATCCAAGCGGCCCGGATCGGCGCGAAGCCGTCCCGGCGGAAGGAGTCGTAACATCCTGGGAAACGCTCGGCAAAACCCGCCAACAGCAAGGCCGGGTCGGCGGGGCCGCCGGCGGCGCTCAGGGAGGTGGCCCGGTAAGGGGTATCGGCGGGGAAGCTCGCCACATTGACCCCGATGCCGAGAATGACCCAGGCGAGCCGCCCATCCGGGCCGGGCTGGCCCTCCAGCAGGATGCCGGCGGTCTTGCGGCCCTCGATCAGCAGGTCATTGGGCCATTTGAGCCGGACCCGCTCCTCGCCCTGGGGCAGCAGCCCCGCCAGGGCACCGCCCATGGCGAGCGAGGCCACGAAGCCCAGCTTGGCGCCGTCGGCCGGCGGCAGGCCCGGACGCAGCAGCAGCGAGAGGTAGAGGTTGCCCGGCGGCGAGGCCCAGCCCCGCCCCCGCCGTCCCCGCCCCACCGTCTGCTCGCCCGCCCAGACCAGGCTGCCCTCGGGCGCCCCCTCGGCGGCCAGGCGCCGGCATTCCTCCATCGTGCTGCCGATGGTCTCGTGGGCGTGAAGGCGGAAGAAATCGGGGAGTTCGGGACGGCCCAGCGTCATCCGTGGAAC
>NZ_JBOHKS010000289.1:0-3124 GCF_050729195.1 Hypericibacter sp. | reverse complement strand
CGCCTTCTTTTGCGGATTCGCGATGGCCCTCCGGGGCCATCGCCGGGGGCCGGAAGAAACTTCGGCGCCGCCTTCTTTTGGGGCTGCGTCAGGGCCGGCCGATCGCCCCGCTATCATTGGGGATAAGCACCGCGGCGAGGGGTCGCTTGGCTGGACATCGCCCGCTTGCCGCCTAGAATGCGCTGCAGAGTGACGGCCCATAGACGCTGCCGTTCCCGGTCGCCGACGGCAGTCCGAATCAGAGGGTCCCCATGTATAGCCAGAGCACGCGATCGATCCGCATCACGGTCGAACCGACCTATCTCGACGACCAGTCCGCCCCCGACGAGCAGCGCTTCGTCTGGGCCTATCATGTCCGCATCGAGAATCAGGGGCCCGAGACGGTGCAGCTGCGCTCGCGCTATTGGCGCATCACCGATGCGCGCGGCAAGGTCCAGGAGGTTCGCGGCGCGGGCGTCGTGGGCGAGCAACCGGTGCTGAAGCCTGGCGAATCCTTCGAATATACCAGCGGCACGCCGCTGCCGACCTCTTCGGGCTTCATGGTCGGGACCTACCAGATGGAAAACCAAACCGGCGAACGCTTCGATGTGGCGGTTCCCGCCTTCTCGCTCGACAGTCCGCATCAGCCCAAGCGGGTGAATTGATCCGCGGGGCCTTCGTCCCCAATTGCCTTCCATCCAGGCGAGATCCGCCATCCTTGCGCCCCAAGGCGCCGACGGGCCGCTGATGAACCCGAACAAGGATTTGAAAGCGATGACGAAGCGACCTGCAAAGCCCGAGCGCGCCAGCGGCCCGCGTCCGCGTCTGGTCAAGAAGAACGGCAATGGCTTGCCGGAAAAGCCGTCGCGCGAAGAGGCCGAGGACGCGGTCCGCACGCTGATCCGCTGGGCCGGCGACGATCCGTCGCGCGAAGGCCTGCTCGGCACGCCCGATCGCGTCACGCGCGCCTATGAGGAGTTCTTCGGCGGTTATGGCGAGGATCCGGTCGAGGTGCTGCAACGCACCTTCGAGGAGACCGGCGGCTATGACGAGATGGTGATCCTGCGCGACATGCGCTTCGAGTCGCATTGCGAGCATCACCTGGCCCCGATCATCGGGCGTGCCCATATCGCCTATCTGCCCAACAAGCGCGTCATCGGCATCAGCAAGCTGGCCCGGGTGCTCGACATCTACAGCAAGCGCCTGCAGATCCAGGAAAAGATGACGGCCCAGATCGCCAACACCATCGACGAGGTGCTGCAGCCCAAGGGCGTGGCGGTGGTGATCGACGCGGCCCATCAATGCATGACGACGCGCGGCGTGCATAAGCCCGGCATGAGCATGGTGACGAGTCGCATGCTGGGGCTGTTCCGCACCGACGCCCGCACAAGGCGCGAGTTCCTCGCCATCATCGGCCATCCGGCCGCCTCGACCATGGTCAATGTGTGACCCCAGGACGGGACTTAGGCCCAGGACAGTGACCGGACGAATCGGGCGCCATGCCTGATTTCCGCGCGGTCTTCTTCATCATCGGCTTCCTGCTGCTGGCGCTCGCCGCCGCCATGCTGCTGCCGGCTGCGATCGACGCGCTGGCGGGCGACCCCGACTGGCGCGCCTTCGTCATCTCCGCGCTCGCCACGGGCATCGCCGGTGCGGCAATGGTGCTGGGTTTCCGCCAGGCCGAGCCGCCGCAGCTCCGGGCTCACGAGGGTTTTCTGCTGGTCACCACCAGTTGGATCGTGCTGGCGGGCTTCGCCACGTTGCCGCTCATGCTCACACGCGCAGGCCTCGACTTCACCGATGCCTATTTCGAGAGTATGTCGGGGCTGACCACCACCGGCGCCTCGGTCATGCCCAATCTCGACGGCCGGCCCATGGGCATTCTCCTCTGGCGCGCCCTGCTCCATTGGATTGGCGGCATCGGCATCATCGTGATCGCAGTGGCGGTGTTCCCCGTCCTTCGCGTCGGCGGGATGCAGCTCTTCCGAATGGAATCGTCGGACAAGTCCCAAAAGATCCGACCCCGCGTCAGCCAAGTCTCGGGAGTTCTGATTTCCGTCTATGTGACGCTGACGACCATCTGTGCCGTGTCACTTGTCATCGCCGGTATGCCGGCCTTCGACGCCGTCTGTCACGCGATGGCCACTCTGGCGACCGGTGGCTTCTCGACCCACGACACGTCGGTCGGCTATTTCCACAGCCCCGCGATCGAATGGATACTGACCCTATTCATGCTGATCGCCGGCATGACGTTCGTGCTGCTGGCCCACGCGGCGCGCGGCGACCTCACCTGGCTCTGGGAAGACGACCAGACCCGCTGGTATCTGCTGTGTATTCTCGTCTTCGTCGCCGGCATGACGCTGTGGCAGTGGGAGGCCAACGGCCGCCCGTTTGGCGAGGCCTTGCGCAGTTCCAGTTTCAACGTGGTCTCGATCATCACGACCACGGGCTTCGCCTCGGAGGATTATCTTGTCTGGGGACCGCTTCCCCTTCTTATGTTCATGGTGTTGCTGTTCCTGGGCGCCTGCACCGGATCGACCGCAGGTGGCATCAAGTTCTTCCGTATCTGCGTGGTGGGCGCCGTCGCACGTTCGCAGATCGCCCATATGATCCATCCGCACCGGGTGACGCTGCCCTTCTATAACGGCGTCCCGGTCAGCGACGAAGTGGTGCGCTCGGTTCTGAGCTTTATCGTGTTCTACATCGCGGCCTTTGCCGCGATTTCCATGACGGTGAGCGCCTTCGGAATGGATCTTGTAGGCGCTATGAGCGCCGTCGCCCAGGCCCTCGGCAATGTCGGTCCGGGGCTCACCGCCGAAATCGGCCCCATCGGCAACTACGCAAACCTTCAGGACGGCGCCAAGTGGCTGCTATCGCTTGCCATGATGCTGGGCCGCCTCGAGCTCCTCACCGTCCTTGTGCTGCTGAGCCGGACCTACTGGCGGGGGTAGCCAGCACCGAGCGGCTGCACCCCTAAGTCGATGTGATCGCTTCGCTCTACTTCAGAGCTTCGATCGCGACCCATGATCAATATCGCCACTCCATTCTGAAGCAACCCCTCCCCCTACCCCCTCCCGCAAGGGCTACGGGATTCACACATTTTGCATCTCGGTAGCGAGGGCATATCCCTCGAGCCTGGCGGCGA
>NZ_JBOHKS010000288.1:0-16460 GCF_050729195.1 Hypericibacter sp. | reverse complement strand
TCACCGCATAGGGCAGACGAAAGACGTCACAATCCACCTGCCGCTCGCCATTCACCCTGGCTACCGCGAACATTCCTTCGATTGCCTGCTGCACAGCCTGATGACAAGGAAGCGAAAACTGGCCGCTTCTGCCCTTTGGCCTATGGGCGATACATTGGGTGATGCTGCCGAGCTGCAGAGAAAGACAGCCGAAGCAAAGCTAGAGAATGCCGGAGATCCCATCAAATCTGCCGTGACCGCCATGTTCGAGCGCGATGGGTATCCATTGCCTCTATTCGAACCAGATGGCTCCTTGATTGTCCCTTAGGCCCCAAGTCTCCCGTCACCGCCTTCCCCGTCAGAAAGATGCAGATATCAGGCTGAATTAACGACATCGTTGCCGCTCGTCCTGGATGAAGCCCCGGCCTTCAATCTTCTTTGCGGGCCAGCTCGGCCTGCAGCTCGGCCCATTCGCGCTTGCCGAGCCCGCTATTCTCGGCCGTGACGGTCTCGCCCGCCAGCATCCGTTTGACCGCGGCCATCGCGGCCGCCGACAGCGTCACGGCATGGAGCCGGTGCTGGAGGAAGGCCTCATGCGTGATGGGAACCCATTTCGCCACCACGTCCAGCATCTTATCGGCATAGACCCGGATCTCGTACTGCGCATGCGGATCGGCGCGCAGCGACAGGAAATGCAGCAGATTGTGGAGATCGGTCTTCCAGTACCATTGGGTATAGAAATTGAGCGAGAGATTCATCCGCGCCAGCTCGCGGGCGAGACCCTGGCGACCCTCGTCGGGGCGGCTGCCATCTTCGCGCTCGTTCAGCATCTCCTCGTAGTGGGCGTAGGAGCGCGCCGCATCTTCGCGCAACAGCGTGAGCACGCGCTGCGCCTCGGCGCCCTCCAGCACATCGCCGCGCCCCTGCCGGTTCGAGCTCGATTGCGCCGCGAGCTGCGCCGGCGCTGGCATATAGAACTCGTTGTCGAGCACCGAATAGCGCGCGGAATATTCGTTCACATTGGCGGTGCGGTGGCGGATCCATTGCCGCGCGACGAAGATCGGCAGCTTGACGTGGAACTTGATCTCGCACATCTCGAATGGGGTCGAGTGGCGATGGCGCAGCAGATAATGGATCAGCCCGCGATCCTCGCTGACCTTCTTGGTGCCGCGGCCATAGGAGACGCGCGCGGCCTGAACCACGGCGGCATCGTCGCCCATATAGTCGATAACGCGCACGAAGCCGCGATCCAGCACCGGCAGGGCCAGATAGAGAATCTCCTCGAGGGCCGGCACGGTCGGGCGGCGCGTGGTGGCGCTGGCACTGCGCTGGGCGTCGATTTCGGCTTGCTGTTGGGGCGTGAGCGCCATGGCGGTGGGCAGGGTCCTCTTCGCGAATCGTGCGGCCCAAGGGGCGGGCCGCGAGCGGACGCAATCTAACCGCTCGATGCGATGGCGGCCACAAGCGGTGGCGGGGCCCAGGCGAATCCTGGCGTGCGGTTCCAAAAACCCAGCGAATCGAGGCAGTTCCAGCCCGATAAGCAACCCTTCCGATTCGCCGCCCCGCCCCCTATATTGAGGGTGTCGGGAAACCGACTATGGCGATAAACGCGTTATGGAATAAGCGTTGCGGACCCGGGGGCGGTACCCGGCGCCTCCACCAATTCGCCGCTTCCGAGATCGTTCCTCGCGGGACCTTCCGGAACGGCTCCATGGGGGCGAAATAGGATCGACGCGCGTGGTAAAGCTAACGTTTTTGCCCGGCATGGTTCCGCCGTTATCGGGCCAACACAGAAGTGCCAACGACAATACTCGTCTGGCTCTCGCTGCCTAAATAGGTAAGCGCGGTTCGGGGGGCACCGGGCAACAGAAGCCCCCCACTTGGCTCAAGCTGCCGGTCTGAATAAGACAAGAAGCAGCGAAATGACTGACGGGTTTGAGGGGGACGACGGCGAGCATGGCCGAAGATTTTTTGCGTTACGAGGAAATGGTCGAGACGGCGCTGCGCGATGTCGTGCGGCGGTCCCTGGCGCTGGTCGCGGAACGCGGCCTGCCGGGCGCGCATCATTTCTACGTCACCTTCCGCACCGACCGTCCGGATGTCCTCATTCCGACCCGGCTGCGCCAGCAATATCCCAAGGAGATGACGATCGTCGTCCAGCACCAGTTCTGGGGGCTGGAGGTCGACCGCGAGACCCTGCGCATCACCTTGAGCTTCAACAATCAGCAGGAGCGGCTGGTCATCCCCTTCGCGGCGCTGACCGCCTTCGCCGACCCCTCCTGCAAGTTCGGCCTGCAGTTCGAGGCGCGACCCGGCAACGGCAATGACGCGCCGGCCGAGCGCAGCATCGCCCCGCAGACGCGGGCGGGCGTCCCGGCACCCGCGCCGGCCGCGGCCTCGGCCCCGGCCGATGCGAAGGGCGCCGAAGTGGTCACACTCGACGCCTTCCGCAAGAAGTAAGCGGCCTCCGCGTCCCGCTTGTCCGATACGAGCAACGCTGCCCTCGACGCTTCCCGTCCGAGCGTCTGCGTCATCATCGTCGCCTATAATCCGGGTCCCTATCTGGCCCGCTGCATCGACGCCTTGCGCCGCCAGCGCTGGACCGATTTCGAATCGATCATCGTCGATAACGGCTCGACCGACGGCGCGGTGCAGGGCCTCGGCGCCTTGCCGGCAAATTTCCGTATCATGTCGACCGGCCGGAATCTCGGTTTCGCCGCCGCCAATAATCGCGGCGCCGCGGCGACAGACGCGCCCTGGATCGCGCTGCTCAATCCCGATGCGATCGCAGCACCGGACTGGCTCGAGCGCCTCATGGCGGCGGCCCGGACTTATCCCGATGTCGCGATGTTCGGCTCCACCCAGATCCAGCTCGACGACAAGACACGCTGGGACGGGCTGGGCGACGTCTATCATGCGAGCGGCATCGTCTGGCGCGGTGGCTTCGGCCAGCCCGTGACGGATCCGGCACCGGGCGGCGAGGTCTTCAGCCCCTGCGCCGCGGCGGCGCTTTATCGGCATGAGGATTTCCGCGCGGCCGGCGGCTTCGACGAGCGCTTCTTCTGCTATGTCGAGGATATCGACCTCGCCTTCCGCCTGCGGCTCAAGGGGCAACGCGCGCTCCAGGTCGCCGATGCCGTGGTGCATCATGCGGGCTCGGCCACCACCGGCCGCAGCAGCGATTTCACCCTGTTCCATGGCTGGCGCAACCGCAGCTGGGTCTTCGTCAAGAACATGCCGGGCCCTCTGTTCTGGCCGCTGCTGCCCTTGCATCTCCTGGCGCTTGTCCTGCTCCTGCTGCTGAGCCTGCGGCCCGGCAGCGCCGTGACGACGCAACCCTGCTGGCGCGGCTTGAAAGCCGCCATCGCCGGCCTCGGTCCGATCTGGCAGAGCCGGCAGGAGATTCAACGCCAGCGGCGCGTTTCGCTGTCGATGGTCGCGAGAGCCTTCAGCTGGTCGCCCCTGGCGCTGCTCGGCCGGCGCCCCGTGCTGCGGCCGGTCGCGCGCGGATCCGGGACCCGCTCATGAGCGAGGCCCCGGTCAGCGCCATCCTGGTGAGCTATCACTCGGGCCCCGTGCTGTGGCGGGCGCTCGAGGCGCTGGCGACCCAATCGGGCCTGCGCGAGATCCTGCTGGTGGACAATGGCAACCCGGCGGATGTCGGCGCCGAGTTGGACCGGTTGGCGGCGGCCGGAAAAATTCGCCTGATCCGCAACGAGTGGAATCTGGGCTTCGCCGCCGCCTGCAACCGGGCCGCGGCCGTGGCTCAAGGCGAATTCCTGCTGTTCCTCAATCCCGACGCCATTCTCAGCGCGGGTGGTGTCGCCGGCATGCTGGGCGCCATGACGGACAAATCGCACCCCTGGATCGCCGGCGCGCGGCTCGTCGGCGCGGATGGGATCGAGCGGCGTGGTGGACGACGCGGCGAGCTCACGCCCTGCAGGGCCCTCGGCGAGGCGCTGGGTTTCGGCAGCTTCAATCGGCATCGCCTGAAGCTGCCGCCGGGGCCCGTCACCTTGCCGACGGTCAGCGGCGCCTGTCTCCTCATCCCGGCCGCCGACTTCCGCGCGCTCGGCGGATTCGACGAGGGCTATTTCCTGCATGTCGAGGATATCGATCTCTGCCGGCGCTTGCGCGAGCGCGGGGGCGGCGTCTGGTTCCTGCCGCAGATCGCCGTGGAGCATGAGGGCGGCTCGTCGGACGCGCCCGCCCTCGCCGTCGAGCGCCACAAGCTGGCGAGTTTCCGCCATTACTTCCGCCGCTATTATGGCGGCCGGCCCGACGCGGCGATCGTAATGGCGCTGATCGCGGCGCGTCATGCGCTGCGGGCACCGTTTCTCCGGCGCGCCGACCGCGACCGAGCGCGAGGTCCCGCATGAGCGGCTATGGCACCTATCTGCTGGACGAGCTGGCCTCCCTGGGCCAGGTCAGCCTGCGCCGCATGTTCGGCGGGGAGGGCCTGTTCCTCGACGGGCTGATGATCGGGATCCTCGACGAGGATGTCCTCTATCTGAAGGTCGACGCCCGCAACCGGCCGGATTTCGAGGCCGCCGGCTCCGAGCCCTTCACCTATGCGCGGATGGGCCGCGAGGTGGCGCTCTCCTTCTGGCGCCTGCCCGACGAGCTCATCGAGGATGGCGAGGAACTGCGCGCCTGGGCGCTCAAATCCCGCGCCGCCGCGATCGCCACAGGGAAGGCGAAGACGCCGCGCCCGAAACCCACGGCGAAGAAGAAGGCGACGCGTGGAAGGCGCTGAGACTCAACCTGTCTCATCCCCCGCTCGCGGGGGAGGATTAAGGAGGGGGCTGCTCGCTGTCGAACACCGCGCAGCCCCCTTCCTAACCTTCCCCCGTTCCGAGGGAAGGGACTTGGGTCGCCATCGCCGTCCTTCTTTTCCCTGACCCCGATTGCCGCTAGAAGAATGCCGGCGTGGGGGACGGCCTGGACTCAGGCCCGCCCAGACTTTTTCAAGGAGCGACCACATGACGACCAAGACCCGCATGGAAAGCGATTCGATGGGCAATGTGGCGGTGCCCGACGACCGGCTGTGGGGGGCTCAGACCCAGCGCTCGCTCGAGAATTTCCGGATCGGCGGCCAGCGGATGCCCGCCCTCCTGATCCATGCCTACGGCCTGCTGAAGCAGGCGGCGGCACAGGCCAACATGAAGCTCGGCAAGCTCGACAAGAAGCTCGGCAAGGCCATCGTCGAAGCATCCGGCGAGGTTGCCGACGGCAAGCTCGACGATCATTTCCCGCTGGTCGTCTGGCAGACCGGTTCCGGCACCCAGACCAACATGAATGCCAACGAGGTCATTTCCAACCGCGCCAACGAGATGCTGGGCGGCAAACGCGGCGAGAAGAAGCCGATCCATCCGAACGACCAGGTCAATTACGGCCAGTCCTCGAACGACAGCTTCCCGACCGCGATGCATATCGCGGCGGTGCGCCAGGTCCATGACGCGGTGCTGCCGGCCCTCGACCATCTCGCCGATGCGCTCGAAGCCAAGTCCAAGGAGTTCGCCAAGATCATCAAGATCGGCCGCACCCATCTTCAGGATGCGACGCCGGTCACACTCGGCCAGGAGTTCGGCGGCTATGCGCAGCAGGTCCGCAACGGTATCGATCGGGTGAAGGCCTGCCTGCCCCGTCTCCATCAGGTGGCGCAGGGTGGCACCGCGGTCGGCACCGGCCTCAACGCCGCCAAGGGCTTCGACAAGGCGTTCGTGGAAGAGCTCAAGAAACTGACCGGGCTTCCTTTCACCTCGGCCAAGAACAAGTTCGAAGCGCTCGCGGCCCACGACGCGCTGGTCGAGCTCTCCGGCGCCTTCAACGTCCTGGCCTGCTCGCTGATGAAGATCGCGAACGACATCCGTCTCCTGGGCTCGGGCCCCCGCTCCGGCATCGGCGAGATCCATCTGCCGGAGAACGAGCCTGGCTCCTCGATCATGCCCGGCAAGGTCAATCCGACCCAGGCCGAAGCGCTCACCATGGTCGCCTGCCAGGTGATGGGCAACAATGTCGCCATCACGGTCGCCGGCAGCAACGGCCATCTCGAGCTGAATGTGTTCAAGCCGGTGATCATCCACAATCTGCTGCAGTCCGGTCAGCTCATCGCCGATGCCTGCCGCAGCTTCGCCGACAATTGCGTGGTCGGCATCACGGCGAACAAGGCCCGCATCCAGCAGCAGCTCGAGCAGTCGCTGATGCTGGTGACGGCGCTCAATCCGCATATCGGCTATGACAACGCGGCCAAGGTCGCGAAGAAGGCCCATGCCGAGGGCACCAGCCTGCGCGAAGCGGTCATCGCGCTGAAGCTCCTGAGCGGCGAGCAGTTCGACAAGATCCTGCGGCCGCAGGACATGCTGGGGCCGCGCTGAGGCCCGCCCGACGGCCATGCCCCCGCGCGGCAGCCTCGCCGGCAGCGCGCTGCGCAAGCATTCCGTCACCATCGCCGGCCATCGCACCAGCTTGTCGCTGGAGGATGCCTTCTGGCATCGGTTGCAGGCGATCGCGGCCAAACGCGGCCTGTCGGTGGGAGCGCTGATCGAGGCGATCGATTCCGCGCGTGCCGAGCGCGGGGAGCCCGCCGGCAATCTCTCGAGCGCAGTGCGCGTCTTCGTGCTCGAGCAGAGCGCGCTCGGCCCTTAGGTCACGCCCTCATAGGCCAGCGTGGTCATCATGCCCGCCACCATGTGATAGAGCAGGTGGCAGTGGAAGGCCCAGTGGCCCGGATTGTTCGCATCGAAGGCGATCGTGACCGTGGTGTTCGGCGGCACCAGGACGGTATCGCGAAGGGCGCCCGCCATTCGCTGGCCGTCGATCGCCACGACCTGGAAGCTATGGCCATGCAGATGCATCGGATGCGCCATCATGGTCCGGTTGACCATGGCGATCTCGATCCGCTCGCCCACCTTTGCCGGCAAAGGCCCCGGCCCGCTCGAGGCCTCGAGGCCCCAGCGATAGCCGGCCATGCCGCCGGTCAGGGCGAGCGTCAGGGCACGGTCGACCGGACGCGGCGCCAGCGGTTCCAGGCTCCGCAAGCGTCGCTCCAGAGCAAGGTCGAGAATGGGACCCGCCGAATCGCCCCGCGACGAAATCGCTTTGATGGCAGCGCCCGGCGGGCAGAGCAGGATGCCGGTGCGCTGGGGCGCCCCTTCGCGCAAGGCCAGGATCGGCACCGCCATGCCGTCGCGTGGCAGCTCCAGGCGGATATCGAGACGTTGCGCGGTTGCGATCGGAAAACGGCGCCCGGTGACGGGGGCGATCGGGATTCCATCCACGGCGATCAGGCTGCCATCGAGGGATCCCAGATCGACCGTAAAGCCGGTCGAGGCCGCCGCGTTGATGATACGCAGGCGCACCCGCCCGCCACGCTCGACCATGATCTGCTCGGGGTCATCCAAGGTCCGGTCATTGGCCAGATAGGCGTCGAACTCGACGTCATTGACGTCCATCGCCATGCCACCGCCCGACATCGCCATCCCGTCCATCATGGCGCCGCTCATGCCGGGCATCGACCCATGGTCCATGCCCGACATGCTCATGTCATGGCCACCCATGGCAGGCGCCGCTTTCAGCGCCGCCAGGATCTCGTCGGGCGCGCGAAATGAAAAATCATGCAGCATCACCACGACATCCTGCTCGTCGCGCGGCGAAGCCTCCTCGACGATCAAAGGGGCCGCCAGCAGCAACTGCTCCTGCAGGCCCTCATGCGAATGCATCCAGAAACTGCCGGCGCGCGTCAGGGGAAAGCGATAATCCTGCGATGCGGCGGGCGGCAGCGGATCCTGCGACACGCCCGACACGCCATCCTGTCGCCAGGGCGGCGTCAATCCATGCCAATGAATCGAGGTCGGCTCGCCCAGGGCGTTCTCGAGGCGCACGGCGAAATCCTCCCCGACCTTCGCGGTCAGGCCCGGACGCCCGTCGCGCTGGCGAAGCCCGAAGACCGTTGCCGCGCGGCCGTCGATCTCGAGCTGGCGCGTCTCGGCGCGAAGGGTGACGACATCGCCGCCCGCCGCCCAGGATCCCGTCAGGGGCAGAATCGTCCCCAGCGCGGCCACGCCCGTGCCGCGGAGAAAATCGCGTCGCGAGACCGGAAACATCTCGCCGCTCCTGTCGCGACCCGGCCGCTCAGATGACAGCCGCCTCATAGCCCGCGGCCTTCATGGCCGCGATCGCAGCGGCCGGATCGAGATCGGCCGCGAGCGACACCTCGCCACGGTCCAGATCGACCGCGACGGCGCTCTCCGGCGCCAGCCGGGACAGCGCATGGCGGATGGTGCCGGCGCAATGGCCGCAATTCATGCCATCGACTTTGAATTTCAACATGGTCCTCGCTCCTTCCCGGATGATCGATGGAGCTGAGATGGGGCTTCCCCCTGGGGCAAGGTCAAGAGGCCCCCATGAAAAAAGGGCCGGCATGGCACCGGCCCCCTGATCTGGATATCGGTCGAACGGTTACTGCTGCTGAGCGGGCTTCTGCAGGAACCCTTCGAGGATCTTGTTGATGCCGTTGTTCTGCTGGGTCGGCTGCAGATTGTTCTGCGTGCCACCGCCGACACCGCCCGCCCCTGGCTCACTGCTGGGCTCTTCCGTCGTGCTGTCGGGCTGCGCCGGTGCGATATCGGTCGCAGGCGCCGGTGGCGTGCCGATGACACCGGCGGCACCCGGCTCCGCACTCGTATTGTCGTTGGCCGGCGGCGTGGTCGTCACCGTGGGCGTGGTCACCGTCGGCGTGTTCGTGGCGGGCGCGGCGTTGACGCCACCGGCGCCGGGCTCGTTGCTGCTGGGCACCGCGGCCGGAGTTCCGGTTCCCGATCCGCCGCCACCGGTGCCGAGCACCCCCGGCAGGATCTGCTGCCAGATGGTCGAGGGCTTCTGCGTGCCGTTGTTGCCGGTGCCGCTGGGCAGCACCTGCTGCAGCAGATCGCTGGCGGCTGGCGCGCTCGCATTGGTGCCCTGGAAGGCCTTGAACTTGGCGTTGGGCGAGTCGAGCAGTCCGTTCAGATTGAGCTGCATGAAGGGCTGATTGAGATCGGGCGCGCGGAAGATCGTGGCCAGGAAATCGATCGTCCAATCCGGCAGATCGGCAGCACCCGCCGCCAGCGCGCGCGCGTTGGCATTGGCGAGCGCCAGATTGTCGGTCGTCACCTTGCCGTCCCGGATCAGGAAATCGCCGGTCAGGCTGTTGGGCACGCCGGTGAAGGCGCGATAGGCCGTGTCCGCCACCTGGGTCAGGCCCTGGATCTGCGTGCCCACACCGCCGAGCTTCTGCTGCGCCAGCGAGCCCAGGAGATTGAGCCCGACCGAACCCACCTGCTGCTCGATCTTGCTCAGGACGGTGATGTTGCCGTTGAGATTGCCGTTGCCGTTGAGGCTGTTCACCAGCTCGTTCATCGAGGCACCGGCGGCATTGAGGTCGGTCGTTACCGAGACCGGCCCGGTGACGCGATCCGCAAGCAGGCCGGCCCCCATCAATTGACTGCTGCTGAGATTGGTGCCGGCGAGCCGTCCCTGGAAGGTCGGCGTGCCGCGGCTGGCGAGTGTGCCCGCCAGATCGACCGCACCGCCGAAGGTATTGCCGGTGAATTTGTCGATGACGAGCGTGCCGTTCTTGAGCACCATATGGGCATCGAGATTGTCGATCTTGGTGTCGTTCATCACGAAATGCTGCGCCTTCGCCGTGACGTCGGCATCCATGCTGTCGAGCGCGGAGAGATCGAGCGGTTCCTTCGACCAGCGATCGCCCGCCGGCGTGTTCTTCTTCGAATTCGAATTGCTGCCGGTCGAGGCGGGAACGAACGGCGAGACGTCGAACATCGTGCTGGTGAGGTTGGCCGTCAGCATCGGGCGTCCGCCCGGCGGGGAGGCATATTCCGCCGTGCCGGCGAGATCGCTGGCGCCCATCTTGAGCGAGAGATCGGTAACCTTGGCATCCTCGGTCGTGCCGGTCGCCGTGGCCGAGAGGCTGAGCGGCCCAAGGCTGTTATTGCCGGGTGCCGCATCCGGCGCGAAGGCCGCCGCCAGTTGGCGCAGCTCGGGATGGTTGGCCGTCATGACCAGATTGAAGCTGGGCGGTGTCGCCATCGGCTTGATGCCGCCCTGGAGCGTGGCGCTGCCGCCGAGGCCGCCCAGGGCCAGGTTGAGCGCCATGTCGTCGGCCCCGCCCTTGAGCGTGCCCTTGATCGCCAGAGCGCCGAGCTTGGCCGCCGTGGGCCCGTCGACGCCGAAGAGCGCCAGGAGTGCCGCCGGTTTGTCAGCTGACAGATCGATCTGGGTATCGACATGGGGCGTGCCGGTCAGGCCCGACACCGCGCCATTGAAGGTGCCCTTGGCGACGATGCCGGCCAAGGCCAGCGCCGCGTTATAAGTGATCTGGTCGTCGCCACTCTTGGCCGTGCCCGAGAAATCCAGCTGACCGAGCTTGGCGTTGGAAGCCCCCGCGAGCCCCGCCATTTCGAGCAGCGGACCCGCATTCTTGGCGGTCAGGGCGAAATCCGTATCGATCTTGGGAATGCCCGCGCCCAGACCGCTGGCCGTGCCCTTGGCCTTGCCATTGGCGCCGATGCCGGCGACATCGAAGGCGATGTCATAGGCAATCTGCTGCCCGCCACCCGACAGCTTACCGGTGAAGGCGAGCTTGCCCAGCTTCTGCGGCGGATTCTCCATGCCGGCGAACTGAAGGACGCGGGTGGCGTCGGCCACCTTGAGCGAGAACTGGCTGTCGAGGGTCGGCTCGGTCGCGAGATTGGCGACCGTGCCGGAGAGGCTGCCGGAACCGCCGGCGAAGTCCTTCACACTGACATCGCGCAAGGTCAGCGTACCGCCCTGGAGCGTGGCATCGAGATGCACGCCCTTCGCGGTCTGGTCGTTCATCGTCAGGCTGCCGACCTTGATCTCGACATTGGCATTGAGGCCCGCCAGCGGCTTCAACGCATCGAGCGGCAACCCGCCCGAAGGCTTGGGCTTGCTCGCATCGGCCGTCTGGGTGCTGTCGGTGCCGCTGGGCTGGGTCGTGCTGGGCGGGGTGGTGCCGGGTTGGGTCGTCTGGGGCTGGGTCGTGTCGGCCGCACCGGCCGCCGGCAAATAGGCGTCGAGATTGATCTGGTCGATGGCGAGCCCGATGCCGAGCCCCGGCACCTTGCGTTCGGCATTGGGGAGCGCCACCACGACGCCGCCGGCCACACGCGAGGAGTCGAAGCGCAGATCCATCTCCGCGATCTGAAGCTGGCTGGGCGTGGCGGTGACTCGCGAGGCCAGCGACAGCTTGCGCAGCCGGTCGGGCGGCATGGCCGGCATCGTCACCTTCAGCCATTCGAGCAGGCTGCGCAGATTGTCCGAATGAAGCTCGAGCGTGCCGGCAAAACTCGGCAGGCCTTCGACGGCGGCGAGCTTGCCGGCAAGCGCGACGTCGGAGCCGCCGGGCAGGCTGGCATTGAAGCGCGTGAGCGAGACCTCGCCATTGGCGACCTGCGCCACCAGCCGCACCTTGTTGACGACACCATTGTTGTAGCTGATCGCCTCGATCCCGAGATCGATGTCGGCGAGGATGTTCTGCGGCAGCGAGAAGCTCGGCGGCTTGGTCTGCGGCACCGGCGCCGGGGCCTGCGACTGGTCGCCCGCGGCTGGCGGTGCCGCCGCGGCCAGCAGCTTGTCGAGGTCGAGGCGGGGCAGCGACATGGTGAGCTTGGCCTTGATGATCTCGCCCAGCGCGACCGTGGCCTCGCCCGTCGCCTGCTGGTCGCCGAGCGCCAGGATCAGATTCTTGGCGCTGCCGCCCGTGGCTCCCGCATCGATATCGGCCGCCGCCGAGAACTTCTGTTTCATCATCGGGTTCGAGCCGCTGCCGGGCGAGAGCAGGTTCATCAGCGCGCTCAGATCGTCGCCATCCGCCGTCAGCTTGCCGGCCAGATGGGGCCCCGCCTCGCCGCCGGTCGAGGCCATCCCTGAGAATTCGAGGGTCGATTCCGGATTGCCGAGAACCAGCTTCAGCCGCACGGACGAGGGCTGGCCGGCGGTGAGCGCGCCGGCATTCGCCTCGAACCGGGCCTTGATCCCCTGATAGGTCGCCGAGCCGGTCGCGTCGAACGGGCCGGAAAACGACCCGATATGAATCTCGGAATCCAGCGCCTCGAGCTTCTGCTCCGAGCCCGCCGCCGGATCGCGATAGATGAAGGTGCCGTTCTCGATCCGCACGCTGTCGAAGGAAAGGGCGAGACCGCCGCCGCTGCCGATCCCCTCATGCGCCGCTTCGCTGGGCGCGGGCGCCGTCTCGCCGGCGGGCGCGATTTCCCAATTGCCGTGACCGTCGGGCAGCTTCTCGAGCAGGATCGTGGGCTTCACCAGGATCAGGCTGGTGACCTGGATCTTGCCGCTCAGGAGCGGCATCAGCGCCACCCGGACGTCGAGCGATTCCAGGGTCGCCATGTCGGGGGCGCTGCCGCCTTCGGCGTTGGCGAAACGCACGCCCTTGACCGAGAGTTTCGGCGCCGGCAGCAGCGCCAGCGAGATGTCCCCATCGATGCTGAGATCGCGGCCGGTCTGCTTGCGGGCTTCGGACTCGATCTGGGCCTTGTACCCGTTCCAGTTGATGAAGCTCGGCACGATCAGAATGGCGGCCACCGCCAACACCAGGAGAGCACCGACTGCGATCAGGATTTTTTTCGTCATCTCAACTCTCGTGCGGGGTGGGAGTCTCGGGGGCGGGCGCTCCCCTTCCGGGCGAGGTGGCTTTGCGCTAGGCTCGCCTTCGCATCCGATGGTCCGGCCTTCCGAAGCCACCGGCTTCGGGGAACCGTGACCCCAGGGCAAAGGCGGCCATGGGCGACTTGGTCAATCTAAACAAATTTCGTAAGGCGCGACAGGGCCGCGAAGAGAAGCGCGCGGCCGCTGCAAATCGTGGCAAATACGGCCGATCGAAGGCCGAATTGCTGGAAATGAAGGCCGAGCGCGACCGCACCGGCCGCGATCTCGACGGCAAGAAGGTCGAACGCCTGGATTCGAAAGCAGCGGAATCGCGGGAACCGGCCAGCGAGGGCGAAAAGGGCAGCGACTGACGCGCGGCCTGACGCGCCACCGCCGCCTTGCGCATGAGCGCAGATCTCCCTGAGAATCCCACCCGGCACCAATCGAGACGACCGGCAAACCACCCGGATTCAGCAACGCCGCGTGCGGGTTTCCGTTCCACCCGCCGATATGAGGCAGGGGGCCTTCCGCGCCGGCCGATCAACGGCCCTTCCACACCGGATCGCGTTTCTCGGCAAAGGCACGCATGCCTTCCTGCATGTCTTCCGACTGCCACAACCGCTCGTAGTAATCGAGTCCGCTATGACCGGCCTTGGTCTTCTTCATCGCCGCCGGCAGCCCCATCCCGTCGATCTCCAGCAACACCTCCTTGATTGCCTGCAGCGCCAGAGGCGCACCCTTGGCGATCTCGGTGGCCTTGCTGCGGGCCTCCTCCATGAGCGAAGCCTGCGAGACGACCTTATGCACCAGGCCCCAGCGCAGTGCCTCGTCCGCTTCCATGCGCCGGCCGGTCAGCAGCATTTCCTTGGCGACATTATAGGGAATCAGATGGGGCAGACGCTGAATCGCCCCGCCATCGGGAATGATGCCGCGCTGCATCTCCGGCAGCGAGAAGAAGGCATTCTCCGCCATGATGATGACGTCACAGGCGAGCGCGATCTCGAAGCCGCCGCCCACCGCCGCGCCATTGACCGCCGCCACCATCGGCTTGGTCAGCCCCCAATATTCCGTGATTCCGGCGAAGCCGCCGGCGCCGCTGCCCTGCTCGGGATCGGCATCGAGGTTCGGATCGTAACTGACCCCTTCCTCCTTCAGGTCCCAGCCGGCGCAGAAGACGCGATCGCCCGCCGCCGTGACGATCCCGACGCTCAAGGCCGGATCGTCTTGAAGCTGCTTCGCCGCGCGATAGATGCCGCGGCTCATGGCGCGGTTGATCGCGTTCGCCTTCGGCCGGTTCAGCGTGATTTCCAGAACCGCGCCGTTGCGGCGCGTCAGGACGATATCTTCCGTCATGCGGGGGTCATCCTCGGAAAATGCAGATTAAGAAGAGAGGCGCCGGAAGCGCTCCAGATGCCAATGCGAATCGCCGAACGCAAGGTCGATGAAGGTGAGCCGCTTGAGATAATGCCCGGCCTCGTAGTCCCAGGTCATGCCGATGCCGCCATGGAGCTGCACGCCTTCCTTGCCGATCTCGCGCCCCAGCGTGCCGGTCAGCGACTTGGCGGCGGAAACGCCGGCCGCCCGCGTCGCCGGATCGCTCGCGGCCGCCGCTTCGGCCGCATCGACCGCGACCGACTGCAGCAGCTCGGCCTTCATATAGACATCCGTCAGCCGATGCTGCAGCGCCTGGAAGCTGCCGATCAGTTTCCCGAACTGCTCGCGCGTCTTGAAGTAGGTCAGGGTCTTTTCATAGACGGCCGTGGCGATGCCCGAGGCCTCGGCGCAGAGCGCGGCACGGGCGCGATCCAGCACCGCCTCCAGGATCGGCAGCGCGCCGTCCTTCGGACCCACCAGCCGGTCATGCCCCAGCGCCAGGCGCTCGAACCGCAAGGTGCCGACACGGCTGCCGTCATGAGCGGCATAGTCCCTGACCTCGAGCCCGCGCTGCCCGCGGTCGACCAGGAAGAAGGAAAGACCCGACGCGTCGCCCGGTCGGCCGCTGGTGCGGGCCACCAGCAGGATCCGGTCGGCCGCGGCCGCATAGGGCACGCCGGCCTTGACGCCGGTCAGGAGAAAGCCGCTGCCATCGGGCTCGGCCTTAGCCGCGATCACCGCCGGGTCCTGGCGGTCATCCTCGGCGAAGGCGAGCGTGAGTTTCATCCGGCCCTCGGCCACCGCCGGCAGGATCTCGGACTGCTGCGTCGGCGAACCCGCCGCGGCGATGACGCCGGCGCCGAGGAGAACGGTCGCAAGATAGGGCGAGGCCACGAGCCCGCGGCCGAAGGATTCCATCACCAGGCCCACTTCCAGCGGGCCCATGCCGAGCCCGCCGGCCGATTCCGGCAGCGGCAGGCCGAGCCAGCCCAGCTCGGCGAAGCGGCGCCAATCCTCCTCGCTATAGCCTTCGGGTGTCGCCACCAACTTCTGGCGGCGGTCGAAGGGATAACGCTCGGCCACGAAACGCGCGACGCTGTCCTTGATCAGGCTCTGTTCTTCGGTCAGTTCGATGCGCATCTCTATTCGAGCCCCAGCACGGCTTTGGTCAGGATGTTCTTCTGAATCTCGTTCGAGCCGCCATAGATCGAGGTCTTGCGCATATTGAAGAAGGCGCGGGCGGCGTAACGGGCTTCGGGCGGCAGGTTGGGCGCGTCCTGGCTCTCGGCCGGCAGATCGGGGGCAGCGCCCAGCGCCACCCCATCGACCTGGAGCTCCATCAGACCCTGCTGCAGCTCGGTGCCCATCACCTTGAGGATCGAGGCCTCGGGGCCCAATGATTCAGGCCCGCCGGGTCCGAACAGCAGCCGCCGTTCCAAAGCCTCGAGCGCGCGCAGCTTGATCTCGGCGGCGGCGAGCCGCGCGCCAAAGGAATGATCCGACATCAGGCTCGAGCCATCCGCCCGTGGACGGTGCAGGATGGATTTAAGCCGCCCCAGCGTCTGGAGCGAGCGCGACACCTCGGCGATGCCGAAGCGCTCGAGGCTGAGCAGATATTTGGCATAGCCCCAGCCCTTATGTTCCTCGCCGAGGCGCTGGGCCACCGGCACCGTTACATTGTCGAAGAAGACCTGGTTGACCTCATGGCCGCCATCGAAGGTGCGGATCGGCCGGACGCTGACGCCGGGCGTCTTCATGTCGAACAGCAGGAAGGTGATGCCCTGCTGCTTCTTGCCGCTGCTGTCGGTGCGGAACAGGCCGAACATCCAATCGGCGACCTGGGCCTCGGTGGTCCAGATCTTGGTGCCGTTGATGACGTAGTGGTCGCCTTTCAGCTCGGCGCGGGTCTTGAGCGAGGCCAGGTCCGAGCCGGCATTGGGCTCGGAGAAGCCCTGGCACCAGAGCACCTCGCCTTTCAGGATGGGCGGCAGGAACCGCGCCTTCAACTCGTCGCTGCCATACTCGATCAGCGTCGGCCCCAGCATGGTGACGCCGAAGGACAGCAGGCGCGGCGCGTCGGCGAGCGCCAGCTCGCGCTCGAAGATGAACTGCTGCTCGAAGCTCCAGCCGGGCCCGCCATGCTTCTTGGGCCAGTTCGGGCAACCCCAGCCGCCCTGCTTGTAGAGGATCTGCTGCCAGCGAAGGTAATAGTCCCGCGGCATCTCCATGCTTTCGGCCGCGACCAGGCGGCGGATGTCCTCCGGCAGATGCGAGCGGATGAAGCCGCGGACCTCGTCGCGGAAGGATTTGAGATCCGGCCGCGCCTCGAGCCAGCCGCTGCCATAGCCGTCGATATCGATCATTGTCCGCCCTGTTTCTTTCTTGTCCCCTCCCCCGCTTCGCGGGGGAGGGCCAGGGAG
>NZ_JBOHKS010000287.1:0-8509 GCF_050729195.1 Hypericibacter sp. | reverse complement strand
AGCGGCGTCAGGAGATAGAGCGCCGTGACCGGCTCGCCCTGGGGCCCCGTGACCGCGACGCGGCGCGCCAAATAGCCGTTCCAGGAGACGAACGCGCCCGGTGCCAGCGAGCGGGCGCGGTAGATCACACCGTATTCGGCCGCGACCATCGCCAAGAAATTGGTCGGCCGCTGATAGATCGCCTGGAGCTGTGGCGAGGCGGCGGCGAAGGCCGCGGGCCCGTCGTCGGCGAGAAAGGCGTGCCACTGGCCGTCGATGAGGGTGGCGATTGCGGCGCTGGCTGCAGGACCGGGGTCGGGCGCTGCCGCTAAGGGCGGCTCGGCCTCGAGCGTGCGCGGCGGTTGATCCTGGGCGAAGGCAGGAGCGCCGAGGGCGGTCCCGATCAGGATCGCCAGCGCCCCCAAAAAGGAGGGAAGGCGGGACGCCTTCCTACGCGATCTCGACCGCCAGGATGCCGGCATCGACACCCTCCTGGCCTTCGGTGATATGCACCGCCTTGACCGTGCCGCCCTCTTCGGTCGGATGCGGTACTTCGGTTTTCATCACTTCCAGGATGAAGAGCACATCGCCAGGCTTCACCTTGTCGCCGGGCTTCACCAGCACCTTCCAGACATTGCCCGGCACCATCGTCGAAATCTGCTCAGCCATCGAAACGCTCCATCCCTGAAAATCGAAAACGCCTGGATCCGCGCGGCCCTAGCTTATACTCGCCGCCGTGCAGATCGCATTGAGCTTCTTGCGCAGCTCCTGGGCCTGGTCGACCGAGACCGCCTTGAAGCGGTAGACGTCGCCGGGCTTGGACTGTCCAAGCTTCCAGAAGGCGGCGGAGGGCACGGTGTAGGGGTTGATGAAGCCGCCCATGCTGGGGCCGTCATTGACCAGGATGATCGGCGTCTGGCCGGCGAGGTTGATTGCCCCCAGCGGATAGCCATGGTCGATGATGTTGGAGGGTTCCGAGCCGTTCTCCGGCGCCTTCTTGTAGGCCTTCTCGGTGAAGGTCCATTGCGGCCCGTCGAGCCGGAAACCGGTCCGGTCGCTCTTGGAGGAGAGCTTCCAGTCGCTGGTGAGGAAGCGCTGCTGGCCGGCCTCGTCGATCCAATCGTCGTTGGGACCGGGCACCACCTCGATCTCCCAGCGCTTGTCGGCGGCGAAATGCGGCCGCGCCTCGGGCTTCACCTTTTTCCCGACCGTGCCTTTGACGCCGGTTGCGACCGGCACCACCTGCTTGGCCTTGAGCGCGCGGCCTTCCATGCCGCCGACGCCGGCCTTGTGGAAGGTCGAACGCGAGCCGAGCCAGGCGGGGGTGTCGATGCCGCCGGCGATCGCCACATAGGCGCGCACGCCCGACTTGGCCGGGCCCATCGCCAGGGTCTGGCCGGATTTGACAGCGATACTTTCCCAGAGCGGCACCGGCTGGCCGTCGAGCTTGGCCTGCATATCCGCACCCGTGATCGCGATCACGCCGTCGCGCTGAAACTTCAGGGTCGGGCCCATATATTGGCATTCGAGCCCCGCAGCATCGGCCGGATTGCCGACCAGCAGATTGCCGAGGCGGAAGGACCAGCTGTCCATGGGGCCGGAGGGTGGGAAGCCCTGGTTCCAGAATCCGATGCGGCCGGGATAGTCCTGGATCGAGGTTTCGAGACCGGGCTGGATGACTTCGAACATGGCGAGGTCTCCTCCTAGAAGCGCTGCGTCTTGTCGAGCGTCGCGATCCAGGTCTTGTAGTTCCGGACCGAGAAACGCTGATACTCGACGACGTTGTAATTGTAGCTACCGTCCTTCACCTGGGCCTCGACATGGAGGAACTCCTCCGGCGAGACCGGCACGAACTTCACCCGGTCGCCCGGGCGGAACAGGCAGATCGACTTCTCGAATTGGGGGAAGCGCTTGGTCGTGTCCCAGATCGGGATCGGGATGCGCGCGAAGATCTGATAGCCGCCCGGCGTCGCCACCGGATAGATCGCGGTCGAGGCACCGCCCATGCCGACCGTGCCCTGGGGCGTCCAGGTGCGCGGCGGGTTGTATTTGGGTGCGGTGATGACGCAGCGCGGATCGAGTGCCATCATGAAGGGCAGGCCCGGCCAGAAGCCCAGCGAGGCCACCCAATATTCCGTCCCGGAATGGACGCGCACCAGCTGCTGCGCATCCTTGAGGCCGTTGATCTCGGCGACGAAATCGGGGTCGTACTTCTTCTTGGTGATCTTGTTGCAGTAATCCTCGATGCATTCCCTGGTCCAGGGATCGAGGTAGCAGGTCGGGAAATAGAACAGGCGGCTGTCGAGCTCGATATCGTCGGAGGAGCCGAGCGAGCCGATCAGCGACTTCATCTCCCTGGTCAGATCCTTGAAGTCGATCCGGTCGGGATCGTAATGGATCAGCATCGAGGCGAAGCTGGGCGCCGTCTCGATGACGCCCTTGGTCTTCCCCTGCTCGATGGCGCTGGCGAGGCCCTGGGCCATGAAATTCAGCTCGAGATTCATCTCGTTGCCGAACTCGATCAGCATGTAGCGATCGCCGCCGGGCATGAATCTCGGTTCTTCGTAGATCATCGCGAAGGACCTCCCCCTCTTTCCCTGTTTCTCTCGTCAGCCCTGAAGCAGCTCGGCCGCGTGGGCCGGAATGAATCCGGTCCAGCAATCTCCGGCACGGAAGGCCGGATGCGACAAGAGCTTCTTCAGGAACGCGATATTGGTTGCCACCCCGTCGATAGTCGTGCCGTCGAGCGCCTTCAGCATGCGATCGATCGCGGCCAGCCGCGAAGGCCCATGGGCGATCATCTTGGCGATCATCGGATCGTAGTGGAAGCTGATCTGGTCGCCTTCGCGCACGCCGGTATCGACACGCAAGCCCTCGCCCGCAGGCGGCAGCCTGAAGACCTTGAGCGGGCCCGGCGAGGGCATGAAATTCTTGACTGGGTTCTCGGCATAGATCCGGAGCTCGACCGCATGGCCGGTCGCCGTGATCTTGTCCTGGGTCAGGTCGCGCAAAGCGTCGCCGCCGGCGAGCTTGATCTGGAGCCCCACGAGATCGAGCCCCGTGATCGCTTCCGTCACCGGATGCTCGACCTGGATGCGGGTGTTCATCTCGAGGAAGTAGTATTTGCCGGTGACGGCATCGACCACGAACTCGATCGTGCCGGCGCCGCGATAACGCTCCTGGCGCACCAGCGCCACGGCGCTCTCCGCCATCTTGGACAGCATCTCGAGCGGCAGGTTGGGCGCGCGGCTTTCCTCGACCACCTTCTGATAGCGGCGCTGGATCGAGCATTCGCGCTCGAACATATGGACGCCGCGCCCGTCGCCGAAGCCGAACACCTGGATCTCGATATGACGCGCCTTCTCGATCAGCTTCTCGAGATAGACCGAGCCGTCGCCGAAAGCCTTCTCCGCGAGAGCCTGGGTGGCCTCGACCACGGTCTTGACGTCGCCCGGGCCGTCGACGCGGCGCATGCCGATGCCCCCGCCGCCGGCCGCGGCCTTGACCAGCAGCGGGAAGCCCACCGCCTGGGCCGCTTCCTCGAGGCCCGCGACATCGCCCGGCTCGAACCGGCGCGAGCCCGTCAGGACCGGGACGTCCGCATCCTTGGCCAGCTGGCGCGCGCGTTCCTTGTCGCCCATATCGTCGATGGTCTGGGGCGTCGGCCCGATCCAGACCATGCCCGCTCCGGCCACGGCGGTGGCGAAATCGGAATTCTCGGCCAGGAAGCCATAGCCCGGATGGATCGCGTCGGCGCCGGTGTCCCTGGCGGCCTTCAGGATGTTGTCGATGACGAGATAGCTCTGCTTGGCCGGCGCCGGCCCGATCGCGACGGCCTCGTCGGCGCTCGCCACATGCAGCGACTTGGCGTCGGCCTCGGAATAGACCGCGACCGTCTTGATGCCGAGCTTCTTGCAGCTGCGGATGACGCGGCAGGCGATCTCACCGCGATTGGCGATCAGGACTTTGGTGATGGGCATCGGCAAAACGCTCCGGCAGTTTGACAGCGAGTCCTTGAGGCTACCCCTCACGCTAACTTCTCCCTCAAGGGGGGAGGGGATAGGTAAGTGGAGGGGATTAGTAAGGAGGAGTTAGGGGCGATACTCCAGAAATTTTCCCCCGCTGCAATAACCCCTCCCCCCTTGAGGGAGAGGTTAGGGTGGGGGGTGCCGCAGACTCCTCCCTAAATCAGTCTGCCCCTCCCTAATTCAACATCGGCTTCAACGCCTCATACACTGCCTTCGCCAAGCCGACAGCCCCCGGCGTGTCGGAATGGACGCAGATGCAGTCGGCGCGCATGGGGATGTCCGGGCCCTCGACCGACTTGACCTTGCCTTCCTTGATCGCGCGCAGCGTGCGCTCGACCGCATGCTTCGGATCGACCGCCGCATGCTCGCGGGTGATGATGAGCTTGCCGGTCTGGTCGTAATCGAGATCGACATAATATTCGGCGAGGAAGCTGTGGCCCCGCGCCTTGTAGATCTTCTCATGCAGCGTGCCGGCCATGCCCAGCAGCGTGACCTTGAAGGCATCGGCCGCGTCGCAGATCGCATGCGCGGTTTCTTCGTTGCGGGCCGCCATGCCATAGAGCGCGCCATGCGGCTTGATATGGTTGAGCTTCATGCCCTCCGCATCGAGAAAGCCCTTGAGCGCGCCCACCTGATAGATGATGGAGGCGGCGAGCTCGTCGCGATTCATCTTCATCTCGCGCCGGCCGAAGCCCTGGAGGTCGGGCAGCGAGGGATGCGCGCCGACCTTGACGTTGTGCGCCTTGGCCAGCTTCACGGTCTTGTGCATCACCAGCGGGTCCGAAGCATGGAAGCCGCAGGCCACGTTGGCGATGCTGATATAAGGCATGATGCCGGCATCGTCGCCCATGCGGTAAAGCCCAAAGGCCTCGCCCATGTCACAATTGATCGCCAGTCCCATCTCTCTTCTCCTTGATCTCTGATCCCTGGATTGCCGTCGCCGGTGGCCCGGCTGTCGTTATTCGAATCTTCAGAAAGCGGGTTTGACCGGAGCGCCGTCCTTCGCGGCCGAGGCGACCATTGCCTCCATGACCGCGACGGTATGGATGGCGTCGCGTGGCGGCACCGGGAAGTCGGGTCCGCCGGCGCCGGCGCGCGCGAAGGCCTCGAGCTCGGCATGGAGCGTATCGACCGGCGTCAGCGTCACCGGCTCGGGCTTGGCGGCCCCCGCGCGCTGCAGGCTCAGCTCATGATCGTCGACCCGCGCATAGGCGTTGGCGGCGGTGCCATAGAGATAGAAATAACCCTGGCGCGGGCAGGCGGTGAGCGTCCCGAGATACCCGGTCTGGCCCGAGGCGAACTCGAAGAGGGCGCTGGTGGTGTCATCGATATCGACCTTGACCGCCTGGCGCTTGGCGAGGCTGCGGACGCGCTCGATCGGCCCCAGCATCCATTGCAGCAGGTCGATCATATGGACGCCCATGCCGGCGATGCCGCCGCCGGGGCTCTCGGCGCGGCTCGCGCGCCAGCGCTCGGGGGTGTAGTTCATGGCGCTCGGGTTCGAGAACTGTGCCTCGGCATGGAGGATCTGGCCGAGACCGCCTTCCGTGACCAGCTTGCGGATCGCGAGCGCCGCCGGGGCGAAGCGCCGGTTATGGCCGACGGCGAGCACGACGCCGGCCTTCTGGCAGGCCTCTGCCGCGCTCTTGGCGGCGGCGGCGCTGACATCGAACGGTTTCTCGACGAACACATGCTTCCCGGCCTTGGCCGCCTGGGTCACATGGGCCGCATGGAGCGAATGGGGCGTGGTCAGGATCACCGCGTCGATCGCGGGATCGGCCAGCACCGCCTCATAGCTCTCGTAGGGCTGGGCGGAGAACTTCTGCGCGAAGGCGGTGCGCTTCTCGGCCGAGCGCGAGCTGCAGGCCGTGATCCGAAGGGCGCTCGATTTGCCCTGGATCGAGCTTGCCAGCTCGTCCGACCACCAACCCAGTCCAACCGATGCCGCGCGTAACATGGGAATTCCTCAGTCCTTAAGGCTGGCGACGAAGCGCAACCTTGCCTGGTCGGCGACCACGGCGAGGATCAGCAACACGCCGATCACCACCGTTTGCAGATAGGATTCGATCCGCGCCAGATTCATGCCGTTCTGCACCAGGCCGATGAAGATCGCACCCAGCACCACATTGATGAGGCGGCCCGAGCCGCCACGCAAGCTGACGCCGCCGATGACGCAGGCCGCGATCGATTCCAGCGGCATGGTGGCGCCGATATTGGCCTCGCCGGATTCGAGGCGTGCCGTCAGCATGATGCCTGAGATCGCCGTCAGGCCGGCGCAGAGCACATAGGCCATGAACAAATTGAGACGCGTATTGATGCCCGACAACCGCGAGGCCTTCACATTGCCGCCGATCGCATAGAAATATCGGCCCATCCGCGTCCAGTTCAACAGCACATACATGAAAAGCATGAGCGCGCCGGTGACATAGATGGGCACCGGGATACCCAGGAGCTGGCCGAAGCCCAGCAGCTTGCCGAAGCTGTCGGGCATGCCATAGACAGGGACGCCGCCGGTGAGGAAGAGCGCGATGCCGAACCCGACCGAAGCCATGCCGATCGTCATCATAAAGGGCGAGACGTTGAAGAGGGCGACGCCGGCGCCGTTGACGATGCCGATCGCGACACCGGCACCCACGCCGGCGAGGATGCCAACGGTGATCGCCAGCACCACCGCGTCGGGGTACATCGCAATGACACCCGACATGGCCATCGCGCCCACGACCGAGGTCAGGGCCAGGATGGTGCCGACCGAGAGATCGAAGCCACCGGTCAGGAGCGCCAGCATCTGGCCCATCGCCACCATGGTGAGATAGGTGGATTGCCGCGCCACATTGATCAGGTTCTGGCCTGACAGGAACTTGCCGGACATGAGGGCGAAGATGACGACCGCGATCACCAGCAGGAAGGGCAGCACGCCAAGACGCACGAACGCCACCTGCATCCATTCGGTGACGCTGCGCGTCCGTTTCGCGCCCTCCAACGGTTCGGCCATCACGCCGCCTCCCTCTCGAAGAAATGTCTCAGCACCTTATCCTCGGTGATATCGGCTCCCTGCAGCTCCGCCCGCAAGGACCCGCGATACATGACATAGGCGCGGTTGGTCAGATGCAGGATTTCCGGCAGGTCGGACGAGATCAGCAGCACCCCGGCGCCGGCCTGGCAGAGATCGCGGATGAATTCGTAGATCGCCACGCGGGTGCCGACATCGACGCCGACCGTCGGCTCGTCGAACACGAAGAGCTTGACCTCGCGGGTCAGGGCCTTGGCCAGCAGCACCTTCTGCTGGTTGCCGCCGGAGAAATGCTCGACCGGGCGCTCGATATTGAGCGGATGCAACTGCAGTTTCTGCGCCAGAGTCTTCGCGGTGGATTTTTCGGCGCCCCGCTTGAGGAAGAGGGCCCCCGAGAAGACGTCGGCATGAAGCGCCGGCAGCGCGATGTTCTCGCGCGCCCCGCGGCCAATCACCAGGCCCTCGGCTCGCCGGTCGGGCGGAACATAGAAGAAGCCGCGATCGAGCATCCGACGCGGGGTGGTGCGGGTCGTGTCCTGTCCGAGGAAGCGAACCTGGCCTGCCTGGATCGGCTCGATGCCGAAGCAGGCGCGCGCCACTTCCGATTTGCCGGAGCCGACCAGGCCCGCCAGCCCGACGATCTCGCCCGCCCGCACCTGGATCGAGACATCGCGGACGGTGTCGGTCGCCGTGGTGAGATGCTCGACCTCGAGCAGGGTCTCGGCCGGCTTGTAGGCGACCTTGGGGAAGATCTGGCTGATGACGCGGCCGGTCATGAGCTCGACCAGCTTCGCCTCGCTGGCCTCGGCCACGGGCAGGGTCGCGATATATTTGCCGTCGCGCAGGACGGTGATGCGGTCGCCGATGCGTTTGATCTCGGCCAGCCGGTGGGTGATGTAGATGACGCCCACGCCCTGCGCCTTCGCCTGCGCGATCAGCGCGAAGAGGCGCGCCGTCTCGCGCTCGGTGAGCGATGCCGTGGGCTCGTCGAGGATCAGCACGGAGAGATCCGAACGGAAGGCCTTGGCGATCTCGACCATCTGCTGCTCGGCGCGGCTCAGATGCTCGACGCGCCTCGTGGGCTTCAGGGGAAACCCCAGCCGGTCCAGCATCTCGACGGCGCGCCGGTGCATCGCCGCCTTGTCGAGAAAGGGACCGGACTTCGTCTCGGCGCCGAGGAAGAGATTCTGCTCGACCGACATCTGCGGCACCAGGGAGAACTCCTGGAACACGGCGCTGATGCCGAGCCCGCGGGCCTGATGCACGGAGTGGAGATCGATCGGATGGCCCTTGAAGAGGATGCGCCCGCCGGTCGGCTTGTGGGCGCCCGCGACCATCGAGATCAGGGTGGATTTGCCGGCACCATTCTCGCCGAACAGGACATGCACCTCGCCCGCTCGCAAATCGAAATCGACGCGATCGAGGGCGAGCACGCCCGGAAACTGCTTGCTGACGGATTCGAGCCGGAGCAGCGGGAGCCCGCCTTCAGGCG
>NZ_JBOHKS010000286.1:0-32164 GCF_050729195.1 Hypericibacter sp. | reverse complement strand
TTTCATGATCGACCCCGACGGCAACAATATCGAGGCGGTCTGCCTGAAATAGCGCGTTGCGGGCTGGGGCTTACGGACCGGGGCTCTTTTTCTGATCGCGCTTGAGGGACTGGATCGTCTGATCCAGCGCCTCGAGGAAGCGCGAGCGATCTTTCCGCGAGAAGCTGGGGCCGCCGCCACGAATCTCGCCTGTATCGCGCAGATACTCGTTGAGGTCGCGCATCGCGAGCGCCATGCCGATGCCGCTCTCGGTGAAAGGCTTGCCGGTGGGACCCAACACCCGCGCGCCGCGCTCGAGGCAGCGGGCGGCGAGCCTGATGTCGGCGGTGATCGCGATGTCGCCGGCGCCGATATGCTCGACGATCCAGTTGTCGGCGGCGTCGAAGCCGTCCGTCACCACCACGCGATTGACCGTCTGGGCGCCGCCGAGCCGCATCCAGCTGTTGCCCACCATATGGACCGGGAGCCCATGGCGCTCGGCGACGAGGATTACCTCGTCCTTCACCGGACAGGCATCGGCATCGACGAAGATCTCGAGCATCGGCGTCAGGTGAACCGGATCGAGAGGCCGCCCAGGCTGCCGAGATCGGCCACGATATGATCGCCGGCCTCGACCTCCATCGGCTTGACGCAGGTGCCGGTGATGACGATCTGGCCGCGCGCGAGCGTGAGGCCCAGGCCGCGCAGCTCGTTCGCGAGCCAGGCGAGCGCGACCCGCGGATCGCCCAGCACATTCGCGCCGCTGCCCTCGCGCTCGAACTTGCCCTCGTTCGCACCCCGGCCCTTATGGGCGGCGAGGTCGAGCTTGCGCCAATCGCTCTTCGCCGCCGCTCCGACGACGACGAGATGGGCGCAGGCATTGTCGGCGATGAGATGGGGCGCGCCGACCGTGACGAAATCGTCATAGCGCGAATCCGGAATCTCGATCGCGGGATGCAGCGTGTCGACCGCGGCCAGGACTTCATCGGTGGAATAGGGTGCCGGGCGCGGCGCCAGGTCCCGGCCCATGCGGAAGGCGAACTCCACCTCGGCCACGCGCATATGGTTGGCGCCAAGCGGCGTCGAGCCGCCATCGGGCAGCACGCGCTCGGCCAGGAGCCGGCCCGCCATCGGCCCGTCGACGCCGATATGGGCCTGGCCCGCCTTGCTGGTCGCCGCGATCTTCCAGCCGAAGACCGGCTTCGCGCTGTGGCGTTCGATCCGGGCCTGGATCGCATAGCCCTCGGCGCGGGTCCGGGGCCGAATCGCTTCCGGCAAGCGGGCCATGCGGCGGCCCCGCTCCCAATGCTCGACCAGGAGCTTCGAGGCCTGGTCGATCTGTTTGTCGGTCAGCATCGGCGAATTCCTTCGGCCAGCGGCAACGCCGTCTCCAGTAGCAAATTTCAGACGGCCCTGACAGGGCGTCGGGTCGTCGTCGATACGACGATAGGCGGCGTTCTGGTGGCAATCGAGCCTGCATCTGCGTAGAGAATAGTGGCTTCTCACGGGATCCAGCTCTGTTCCGCCGCGCTTCCAAACGGCGGGGGCGGGCCCCGCCTTCGACGAATGGACGATCACATGTCGGGTAGCCTCGCGATTCTGCATCTGGCCGGGAATGTGGCCCTGCTCCTCTGGGGTCTGCATATGGTGCATTCCGGGATCCTGCGGGCGCTGGGCTCCGATCTCCGCCGCTGGCTCAATGCCGGGCTCGCCAACCGCGGGAAGGCGCTCCTGGCCGGCATCGGCGTGACCGCGCTGCTGCAGAGCAGCACCGCCACCGGCCTGATGACGGCGTCCTTTCTCGCCAGCGGCGTGGTCGATCTGGTGCCGGCGCTGGCGGTCATGCTGGGCGCCAATATCGGCACCACCCTGATCGTTCAGCTGCTCACCTTCGATGTCTCGGCCGTCGCCCCGATCCTGATCCTGCTGGGCGTGATCGCCTTCAAGCAGAGCGGCAAGACCCGGGTTCGCGATCTGGGCCGCGTCGGGATCGGCCTGGGCCTCATTCTGCTGTCGCTGCATCTCATTCTCGCCACCGTCCAGCCGGTCGAGCAAGCCGGGCTGGTGCGCGATCTCTTCGCCGTGCTCTCCGGCCACCCGCTGCTGTCGATCCTGCTGGCGGCGCTGATGACCTGGGCCGCCTACTCGAGCGTGGCCGTGGTGCTGCTCGCCATGTCCTTGGCGGCGGCGCAGATCGTAGCGCCGGACGTGGCGCTGGCCCTGGTGCTGGGCGCCAATCTCGGCAATGTCATTCCGCAATTCCTGGGCGCCGGTAAAAGCAACCCGGCGCGCCGTTTGGCCCTGGGCAACCTGATCGTGCGCGGCGCCGGCTGCCTGATAGTCCTGCCGTTCCTGCCGCGGATCGGGACGGCCCTCGCGATGGTCGAGCCGGAGCCGGCGCGCCTCGCGGCCAATTTCCATCTGCTGTTCAATCTGGCGCTGGCGATCCTGTTCGTCGGCTTGCTGGGTCCGCTGGCGCGGCTCTGCCGCCGCCTGCTGCCGGCAGCCCCGGTCAGCGATCCCGGCGCACCGCGTTATATCGACGAGGCGGCCCTGGCCACGCCTGCCATCGCGCTTGCCGAAGCCTCGCGCGAGACCTTGCGCATGGCCGATATCCTGGAGGCCATGCTGCGCGCGCTCGCCGAGGCGCTGCGTCATGACGATCGCAGGCGCGCTTCCGAAATCGGCGATCTCGACGATCAGCTCGACCGGCTGCACAAGGCGATCAAGCTCTATCTGACACGCATCGGCCGCGAGGAGGGACTCGACGAAGCCGATGCCCGCCGCTGCTCCGACATCCTGACCTTCGCCATCAACCTCGAGCATGCCGGCGACATTCTCGACAAGAGCCTGCGCGAGATCGCGGCCAAGAAGATCAAATACCGTTTGAGCTTCTCAACCGAGGGCGCGCTCGAGATCGAGGCCATGGAAGACCGCCTGATGGCGGTACTGGGGCTGGCGATCAGTGTGTTCATGACCGGTGAACCGCGCGACGCGCGCCGGCTCCTGAACGAGAAAGTCGCCATCCGCGAGCTGGAGCAGTCGGCGACGGACAGTCATCTGCAGCGCCTGCGCGCCGGCCGGCCCGAGAGCCTCGAGACCAGCGCGCTCCATCTCGACATCCTGCGCGACCTCAAGCGCATCGCGGCGCATCTGGCGTCCGTGGCCTATCCGATCCTGGATCAGGGCGGCGCCCTGCGGCCGAGCCGCATGATGGATGAAGGGGAGACGGCAACGATCGCGCCGGCGGAACCTGGGCTGCGGGTTCCTCCGGCCTCCTCATCGACCTAGGCCGATCTCACCGCGATCCGGACAGAGAGCTGGAAGAAAACCAACCCGCTCGCTCCTCGAACAGACGCTCGGCGAAGGCGGGCAGGCTGCGCAGGCCGATATGGATGCCTTGCCGGAAGCCCGCCAGACGGAAGCCGGCCGAGCCGAACGCCAAAGCGAGGCTGGCGGCGTTGAAAATGGAATATTGCTCCCGGCGGGGCGAGATATAGCGCAAGGGGCGGCGCCTTATGCCGGCGGCGGCCGGGTCGACCCCGTCGCTGAGCGGAGTCGCCACCAGCAGCAACCCGTCCGGGGCGGTGACCTGATCGATCTGCTTCATGAAGGCCAGCGGCTCGGTCAATTGCTCGAAGATGTTGAAGGCCAGGATCACGTCATAGGGGCCGGCCGTCAGGGGCGACGCGGTCCGGAGGCGGGCGGGACCTGGCTCGGGGCGATCGGCGGGAATGCCCGATTGCCGCAGCGACGCGGCCAGCTTGTCTTCACCGAGATCGAGCAGCCGCAGGGCGCTCAGCCCGTCGCCGAACCATTCCTTGAGGAGAGGAACGAAGTTGTGGTTGTGCCGCTCGGCCACGTCCAGCGTCGGTGCCACTTTCTCGAGCGTCGTGGCTGGGCTCGTCATATCCGTCAGGCCCCAATCGTCGAAGGCCCGGGTGAAAAGGAATCCGCAGCCGGGGCAGCGATAATAGTAGATCGGGATCCCGGACAAGGTCATGCGACGGCCGTCGGACTCGTAGCAATCCTCGTGGTAATCCACCACGTCGAACAGCGGACTGGCGGTGGCGCAGATCTTGCAGGGCGTCGTGCGCTCCACGATGGGCGTGAGCGGCCGTGCCGCCGCGAACGCGGTCACGATGAACGCTCCTGCTGAAGGATCGGCGTTTCCGCGACCGCTCCGGCATCCACGAGGCGGGTCGGTGTCGGCTGCAGCAGCAGCAACAGATTGGGCGCGATGAAGAGTGACGCCACGCTGCCGCAGGCGAGACCGAGCCCGATCGCCAGCGCGAACATCTGCAGGGGCTCCGCGCCATACTGATAGAGGCAGACCGAGCCGGCGAGCACCGTGAAGACGGTGAAGAGCGAACGGCGCAGGACCTGGCCGACGCTGCGATTGACCATGGCCCGCTGGCCGTGGCCGCCAGGCGGCGCCTCGGCGAAGTTCTCGCGAATGCGGTCGAACACCACGACCGCCTCGTTGAGCGAATATCCGATCACGGTGAGGATGGCGGCGATGAAGGTGATGTCGATCTCCTGGTAGAAGAGCGCGAAGCAGGCCATCACGAACAGGACGGAGGTGAAGACGGTGGCGAGCGACGCCACCGCGTAGCGCCAGCCGAAGCGCAACAGGATGAAGAGGAAGGTGCCGGCCAGGGCCAGGAGGATGACCTCGGCCGATTGCACGGCCAGATGGCGCGCCACCGCCGGATCGGCGGTGTTCTCGGCGAAGGTCACGTTCTCGCCATAGGTTTCCTTGTAGCGGCCGACGATCGCATCGACATCGGCCGTCGTCAGCACGTCGTCGAAGCGCGCCGCGATCATGTTGTTGCCGGCACCGCCAATCGCGACCGTCGCGGGGGCGACCCCGGCGGAGAACATCAGGTCGGTCGCATCGGACTGGGTGATCGGCTTGTCGATCTGGATATCCAGCGCGGTGCCGGATTTGAACTCGATGTCGTAATTGAGCGGACCGCGAACGGCATCGATCAATCCGATCGTGATGAAGATCATCGCGCCGACGGCGATCGGGCGGCCCCAACGGATGAAGTCGAACCGAGCCCGGACCGTGTCTGCCCTGTGCCGCGAAAGGATCGGCCGGCCAAAGATGGCATCCGGGCCGTCGCTGTCGCCATAGGCGAGCTGCAGCAGCCATCGCGCAAAGAAGACATTGACCATCAGGCTGAGCGCCACGCCCAGCATCGTCGTGAGGGCGAAGCCGCGGATCGGACCGATGCCGACCACCAGCAGAATGGCGGCGCAGATGAAGACGGTCGCATTCGCGTCGAGGACGGTCCGCAAGGAACGCCGGCCGGCCTCGAGCAGCGCCTGCTGCAGCCCGACGGCCGAGGCCAGCTCGTCGCGGATGCGCTCATATTGGATGATCGAGGTGCCGGCCGCGATGCCGATTCCCAGCACATAGGCGACGATCGCGGAGAGCGAGAGGATGGCGCCCAGCAGATTGAAGACGACGAGAAGGGTCCAGACGAAGACCGTCAGGCCGTAGCCGGCGAGGAGGCCTGGGAGGCGATAGACCAGGACGAGGAAAACCAGGAGGATCGCTCCCGCCAGGCCCGCCGCGCGAAGCGTCGCCGCAAGGTCGCTGGCGCCCAGCACGCCGCCCACCGTCTCCGAATAGGTCTGGGTGAGCTTGACCGGAAGGCCCGCGGGATCGCGGAGCGTGGCGAGCACGGGATCGCCCTGCGAGACGCCCGCCAGGATGAGCCGGATCTGATTCTGCCCCAGGATGTTCACCTGCGGCTCGGAGACGCCGGTCGCATTGGCCCGCTCCGACAGGATCTCGGCCGTCTTGGTCAAGGCCTCGGGCGTCACGGTGTTGGCGGGCGCCAGCGGGTCCGCCGTGAAGGTCAGCTCATAGCCGCCCTTGAACTCCAGCCCGATCTTGGTGTGGCGAATCAAGTAGGGCGCGGTCGCCGCCATGATCGCGGACAGCACGACAATCACAAGGATCAGGAGAGCTCTCGAACGGGTCATGAGGCAGGCTCCGCAAGGGGGAGGAAAGCTGGGCGGCGGCGCGCGGTACCGGCAATTGGGGATGTCCGGTACCGCGCGCCCAAGCAGCGCTACTTACCGAGAATCTTGAGCGCCGCCTGAAAATCGGCGTCGGCCTCGGCATCCTTCTCGACCTTGCATTTCTCCAGACCTTGCTTGCGCAGGCCCGTCACCTGCACCTTCTGCTCGTCGGTCAGAGTCGTGGTCTTCATCGCGTCGTCGAGCCGCTTGAGAACCTGCTCGCATGCTTCGGGTTCATCGGCACGGGCAAGGGCGGGCAGGGCGAGGGCGGCGGTCACCGCGGCCGCGAGCAAAAGTCTTTGAAACATGTCTTCATCTCCATGATTGGCGAGGAGGTCCCCAGTGCCGCCGCAGGTCGGCGAGCGTGGCCGCGAGGCTATCGGCCGGAGACTTAGAGGAGACTTAGAGGAAGGCCGATTGGGAAGACGCCGATCAGGCCAAAGGAACGATCAGGCTCACGGTCATGCCGCGGCGATCGCTGCGATTGCGGAGATCGAGCTGCGCCCGATGGCGATCGGCGATCAATTTCGCGATGGCGAGCCCGAGGCCCGTGCCGCTGCTGTCATGCGGCCGGGCCCGATAGAATCGATCGAACAGCCGGGGCAAGGCCGCGTCATCCACGCCGGGCCCGGTGTCGGTCACCTCGATTCGGGCGATACCCGTCTCGACGGCCAGCGACACATCGACCTGTCCGCCGATGCCCGTATATCGGATCGCATTGTCGAGGAGGTTGCCGACCAGGACCGCCATATCGTCCGGAGAGCCGATGGCGTCGGCGGCGTCCAGCCGCTCGAGGCCCAGATCGATGCGCCGCCGGTCCGCGAGCAAGGTCGCCCGCGCCACGCATTGCGCGACGCAGGCCGCGAGATCGAAACGGGCGGCCGGCGGGCTCGCTTCACCCGCTTCGTAGCGGGCCAGGCGCAACAGCTGCTCAACCAGCGCCGATCCGCGCCTGACGCCGTCCTCGAGCTCGGCCAATCGCTCCGGCGCCGGGCCGGTCAGCGCCGCCCGCTTCAGATTGTCGATCTGGATCTGCAGCGCCGTCAGGGGCGTGCGCAGCTCGTGAGCGGCATCGGAAACGAACCGCTTCTGACGCTCGATCTCCTGGTTGAGCCGCGACATCAGGCTGTTCATGGCCTGCAACAGCGGCGCGATCTCGATCGGCGTGTCCTGCAGCGAGATCGGCGAACGGTCCTCGAGGCCACGGTCCGCCACCTCGCCGGCCACCCGGTCGAGGCGCCTCATGATGCGGTCGATGGCAAAGCCCAGCGCCAGAAGGGCGATCGGCACCAGGAGCCCGATCGGAATCGCGGAACGCAGCGCCGAGGCGCCCGCCAGCTCCTGTCGCACCACGGTGCGCTGCGACACCTGGATGGTGCCCTCGTTGCCGGTGAGGGTGAAGGTCCGCCAGGAATCGTCCGCCGCACTGATGTCCGCGAAGCCGGTCTCGCTTTGCCGGGGAATCGCGATTTCCGGATGGGAGGTGCCGGCGAGCGAGCCGTCGGGCCGCCAGAACTGGAGCACCAGCTCGTCCTCGGGATCGGCGGCAAAGGCGCGGCCCGTGAGCGCGGCGGGCTCGGCGGGATCGGCGCCGACATAGCTCGCCACCAGCTTCAGCTGCTGGTCGAGCGCATCGTCCGCCTCCTGGGCGACGAAGTAGTAGGTTCCCGCGGCACTGATCAGGCTTATGGCAGCCAGGACTCCGCCCAGCCAGATCATGGCGGAACGGCGCAGCGACGTCATCGCGGCGCCTTCGGAATGGTCCAGCCCGCGCCCCGCACATTGCGGATGATGTCCTTGTCGAACTTGCGGCGGATGTAATGGATCAGCACCTCGACCGCATTGCTCTGGACCTCCTCGCCCCAACCATAGAGGCGCTCTTCCAGCACCGCCTTCGAGAGGATGCCGCCCTGATGCTCGACCAGTGCCTGCATCAGCGCGAACTCCCGTGCCGGCAGGAGATGCGTCATTTCGCGATAGGTCACGGCATGGGAGGTCAGATCGAGCTCCACCTCGCCGCTGCTGAGGGCGGAAACCGCCTGATCGACCCGCCGCCGCAACACGGCGCGGATCCGGGCCAGGAGCTCGCGGCTGTCGAAGGGCTTCATCAGATAGTCGTCGGCGCCGAGATCGAGGCCCGACAGCCGGGTTTCCAGATCGTCCTGCGCCGTCACGATGATGACGGGCGTGCGGATATCCGCCTTGCGGATCGAGGCCAGCACCTCGAGGCCACGCTTCTCGGGCAATCCCAGATCGAGGAGAGCGACGGTATGGCCGCCCGAGCGCAAGGCCTCCTCGCCATCGCCGCCGGTTCGCACCCAGTCGACCGACCAGCCGGCATCGCCCAGCGCGCGAACCAGGCCCTGGCCGATCATCACATCGTCTTCGATCAGAAGTGCCCGCATGTTCGGCCGGTTCGCCGTCAGGTTGATTCCGGAAGAGAACGAATGGGTGTTACGACGCCGAACGGGTTCTCGGCAAGCGGCCTCGGTCCGATGGCTCTTGTTGCCGTAGCCGCGCTATCCGGAAACCGGGGCCGCCTTGATCAGATGGTCGGCAAATTTCGGGATGTCGCGAAAACCCATATGGAAGCTCTGGTTGGCGGACGCGATATTGAGTCCCGCCTTCGCCAGGAGCCGCGTCAGGCTGTGCCGGCTATGCAGGCTGATATGTCCATTGCGCGGCGCCGCGTACCACCAGTTCAATCTCGGTCCGATGCTGGCTTTCCCGTCTTCGCCGTCGGTGACAAGCGTGGAAAGCAACAGGAGGCCGTCCGGCGCCAAAAGGCGATCGATCGCGTCCAGGCAGGCCACGGGATCGGCGACATGCTCGAAGACCTCGAATGCGGTGACGATGTCGAAACGCCGGCCGGTCCCTGACATCGACGAAGACACAGCCGTCGCGAACGGATCGAAGCTCTCGGCCTGGCAACCGGCTTCGCGAAGTTGCGCCGCGAAACGGCCGTTGCCGCCGCCGAAATCGAGCAGCTGCAGGCCTCTGAGCCGGTCGCCGAACAGTTGCTGAATATGCGCCGCGTTTTCCCGGGGCCGGGCCTCGGCATAATCGGGATCGAGGGCCGGATAGTCCCGATTATAAATGAACTTCGCGAAGTCTTCCGGCTGCCATTGGTCGAAGCTTCGGGTGAAGAGGAAGCCGCATTGGGGACAGCGGTAATAATAGACGGGGCGACCGGAGAGATGCAGGGACCTTCCCTGCCGTTCCTTGCAGATCTTGTGGAAGTCGACCACGTCGAAGAGCGGGCTGACGGCGGCGCAGATCTTGCAGGCCGTCTCCGGCGCGGCCGACAGCGGCAACGGGGCCGGCGGGGGCCGCTCCGAAACCTTCGATATCGGGCCGTCCTGTCCTGCCAAGGGCGGGTCCTCGCCATCACGTCAAGGGAATGCGGGTCGATCCGGCCTCCATCTTGGAAGATTACGGCTGCGACAGATAGGGGGAGCCGGCCGGCGGCCCCTCTTTCGGCCGCTTGATGCCGCCCGCCCGTCATGGGATCATTTTCCGAGTTTCGCCAAACGCCCCCCAACTCCCTGCTTTTGCCCGAGGATTGTCGAACGCCATGGCCTCCATCGCCCCCATTGCCGGTCCTTGCGTATGGCGCGGGACGGAGATCGCCGCTTCGAACCGCTGGATCCGGCCGATCGATCGGGCCGTGGGCCGCGCCCTGATCGCCGCTGCCGATTGCGCCCGGGAGGCTGGGGTCGAATGGTCGTCGCTCACGCGCGACCGGCTCCAGGTCCCCGGGTTGGACGAGCTCTGCGCGCAAGCCCGCGAGGAGCTGGAGAACGGATCGGGCATGGCGAAGCTGACGGGGCTCGATTTCGCCGGACTCGATCCGCGCTCCCAGCGCCATCTCTGGTTCGGGTTGGGCCAGCATCTGGGCACCATCGTCTCGCAGAGCAACATCGGTCTGCTGATGAAGGCGATCCAGGACGAGGGCTATGACGTGGCGGCCAGCCACGGCGTCACGGTCGATGAGAATGGCAAGCCCTTCCTCTCTTCCTATGCGCGCACTCTCACCAACGGCCCCTTGCGCTTCCATACCGATCGCTGCGACGTGGTGGGCCTGTTCTGCATCGGACAGGCAGCCCAGGGCGGCGTGAGCAAGCTCTGCAGCACCGGCGCGGTCCATAACGAGATCCTGAAGCGCCGCCCCGACCTGCTGGAGATTCTCTATCAGCCGGTGCCGCGCACTCGCTTCGGCGAGGAGAAGGGCGGCGAGACCTCGATCTATCTGCTGCCGATCTTCGGCCAGCGCGACGGAAGGCTCACCAGCCATTATTCGCGCACCTATATCGAGAATGCGCAGCAACTGCCGCAGGCGCCGCGCCTGGCGTCGCCGCAGGTGGAGGCTCTCGCTTTGCTCGACTCGGTCGCGGCCGAGCTCGCTTTCGAGATGGTGCTGGCGCCGGGCGAGATCCAGCTCCTCAACAACCATGTGATCTATCACGCTCGCACGGCGTTCGAGAACGATCCCGCCACGGGCCGGGTGCGCTCGATGCTGCGGCTCTGGTTCGCGATGCCCAACAGCCGCGCACTGCCGGAAGATCACGCCGTGCTGTGGGGCCGCGTCGATCGCGGTGCCGTCAGGGGCGGGATCGCCGTCGCGGCCTGAGGCCGACCCGGTTCGGTTTTTTCGGTTGAGCTAGAGCGCCACCCCAGCCAGATTATCGGCAATGACCGCGTTGCCTCCCGACAAGAGGGGGAAGCGGCAGCAGGCGCTCGGCAAGAGGCGCTCCCGACGACAGGGACAGGGGGACGGCATGAAGGCATTGCTCGGCCTGAGCCGCGCGATCGACTGGCTTAACGGGCATGTCGGCCGTCTGGCTTATTGGTGCGTGCTGATCGCGGTCCTGGTCAGCGCCGGCAATGCCATGGTCCGCTATGTCTTCGACACCAGCTCGAATGCCTGGCTCGAGATCCAATGGTATCTGTTCTCGGCGGTGTTCCTGCTCTGCGCCGGCTATACGCTCCTGCGCAACGAGCATGTCCGCATCGACGTGATCGCCGGGCGGCTCTCGAAACGAACCCAGACCTGGATCGACATCATCGGCTCGGCGCTGTTCCTGCTGCCGATGGCGGTCATCATCGCCTGGCTGTCCTGGCCGCTGGTGTCGGACTCCTATCTGCGCCATGAGATGTCGGGCGATGCCGGCGGGCTGCTGCGCTGGCCGGTGAAGCTCCTCATCCCCATCGGCTTCACACTGCTGGCGCTGCAGGGCCTCTCCGAGCTGATCAAGCGGGTCGCCTTCCTGATGGGGCTCATCCCCGATCCGGCCGAGAAACGCCCGGCCCATGCCGCCGCTGCCGTCAGCAACCGCGCCGACGGCGCGCCGACATGATCGAACTCCTGATCGCCAACCTGGCGCCCCTGATGTTCCTGGCGCTGGTGGTGCTGCTGCTGATGGGCTATCCGGTGGCTTTCGCGCTGGCCGCGAACGGATTGCTGTTCGGCTTCATCGGCATCGAGCTCGGCCTGCTCACCCCCTCATTGCTGCAGGCTCTGCCGGACCGCATCTTCGGCATCATGCGCAACGACACGCTGCTGGCGATCCCATTCTTCACCTTCATGGGATTGATCCTCGAACGCAGCGGCATGGCCGAGGATCTGCTCGATACCATCGGCCAGCTCTTCGGCCCCTTGCGCGGCGGGCTCGCCTTCGCGGTCATCTTCGTCGGCGCGCTTCTGGCCGCCACCACCGGCGTGGTCGCGGCCTCGGTTATCTCCATGGGCCTGATCTCGCTGCCGATCATGCTGCGCTATGGCTATGACCGGCGGCTCGCCAGCGGCGTGATCGCGGCCTCGGGGACCCTGGCGCAGATCATCCCGCCCAGCCTGGTCCTGATCGTGCTGGCCGACCAGCTCGGCCGCTCGGTCGGCGACATGTATGAAGGCGCCATCGTCCCGGGCCTGTGTCTGACCGGCCTCTATGCTCTCTACATCCTGGGCGTCACGATGATCCGGCCGAAATGGGTGCCGGCCCTGCCGCTCGAGGCCCGGACCCTGCATGGGCTGGCGCTGCTGCGTCGCGTCATCGTCTCGCTGATGCCGCCGCTGATCCTGATCTTTCTGGTGCTGGGCACCATCTTCATCGGCGTCGCCACGCCGACCGAGGGCGGTGCCATGGGCGCCACCGGCGCCCTGATCCTGGCGCTACTCAATCGGCGGCTGAACTGGTCCCTGCTCAAGCAGGCGATGGACACGACCGCGAAGCTCTCCTCCTTCGTGGTCTTCATCCTGATCGGCTCGACCGTCTTTACCCTGGTGTTCCGCGGCGTCGATGGCGATCTCTGGGTCGATCACCTGCTGACCAGCGTGCCCGGCGGCGAGCTGGGCTTCCTGATCGTCGTCAATATCCTGGTCTTCTTCCTGGCCTTCTTCCTCGATTTCTTCGAGCTCGCCTTCATCGTCGTGCCGCTGCTGGCGCCGGTCGCGGAAAAGCTCGGGATCGATCTGATCTGGTTCGGCGTCCTGCTGGGGGTCAATATGCAGACCTCCTTCATGCACCCGCCCTTCGGCTTCGCGCTGTTCTTCCTGCGCAGCGTGGCGCCCTCCTCGGAGTTCATCGACAAGATCACCGGGCGCAGGCTGGCGCCCGTGACGACCGGGCAGATCTATTGGGGTGCTGTGCCCTTCGTCTGCATCCAGATCGTCATGGTGAGCCTCGTCATCGCCTTTCCGAACATGGTGCTGAGTCGCATTCACCATGTTCCGACCAGCGATGAGATGAACATCCAGATCGACGTGCCGGCGCCCGACAGCGAGACGCCGTCGATCGACATCCAGTGACGGGTTGGAGCAGCCGGTCGGACGGATGTTCTAGTTCAGCCGAAGCCCGGTCTCTGTGTCGAAGAGGTGAATCCGGTCGAGCTGTGGCGCCAGGCCGATCCGGTCGCCCGGACGCGGCAGACGGCGGTCATTCAGCACGGCGCAGACGGGTATATCGGCGATCTGGGTGAAGACGAAGGTGCTGGCGCCCGTGGGCTCCACCACGCCGACCTCGGCGGCGATCCCCTCGCCGGGAGCGACGACCTCGAGATGCTCGGGGCGGATGCCGAGCACGACTGCCTGGCCCTGGCGACCCTTGCCGACAGAGTCGATCTTCAGCCGCGCGCCACGCGCCTCGACGATCCAGCTTCCACCGTCGGGACGCAGGGTTCCCGGGACGAAGTTCATGGCCGGCGATCCGATGAAGCCGGCCACGAACTGGTTCGCTGGCCGGTCATAGAGATCGAGCGGCGGACCGACCTGCTCGATCCGGCCGTCCTGAAGGACGACGATGCGGTCCGCCATCGTCATCGCTTCGAGCTGGTCATGCGTCACATAGATGGAGGTGGTGCCGAGGCGTTGATGGAGGGCCTTGATCTCGGTCCGCATCAATACGCGCAGCTTGGCGTCGAGATTGCTGAGCGGCTCGTCGAACAGGAAGACCTTGGGCTTGCGCACGATCGCCCGGCCCATGGCCACACGTTGCCGCTGGCCGCCGGAAAGCTGTCGCGGGAAGCGCTCGAGCAGACCCTCGATATCGAGAACGTTCGCGGCGGCCGCGACATCCTGATCGATCCGCTCCCGGACCGCGCCCCTCATCCGGAGACTGAAGGACATGTTCTTCCGCACCGTCATATGCGGATAAAGTGCGTAGCTCTGAAACACCATGGCAATGTCGCGATCCTTCGGCAGGACCTCGTTCACGACCTGTCCGTCGATCAGGATATCGCCGAAGGTGATTTCCTCGAGGCCTGCGATCATGCGCAGGAGGGTCGACTTGCCGCAGCCCGACGGCCCGACCAGCACGATGAACTCGCCGTTCGCGATGCTGACATTGATCCCGTGAAGCACCTCCAGCGGGCCGTAATTCTTCCGGATCTCGACAATCTCGACGCTCGCCATGCGCAGGCTGCCCCTTCTCGCTACTTCGTTCCCGCCGATGGCGGGAATGGCTCCGGCGATATGAAGCGCCGCAATACATTCTGGGTAATCGTGGAAATATTGTTCCGATAGCCGTTATGCGCGAGGCTTCCCGCCCAGCCGATGGAGCCCGTCGAGAAGACGGCGCCACCATTCAAGGTCTCGAAGAAGACCATATCCGCCCGCACCAGAGGGCTCTCGATGCCGTCCATGCCGGGATGGTTGGCGCCGGTCTCGGCCTGGGCGATCACATAGACGTTGCTGTGCCCCTCCGACGCGGCCAGATGCAGGGCATGGGCCGGCGTGCCGACCTTGGGATCGACGATGTCGAGCTCCAGCGACGCGGCGCCGCCGAATACCCCGAAATCGCCGACGATCTCCTCCTCGACGCCGGCGAAGATGAAGCCCGCTCTTGGGTTGTGGCTGTCGGGCAGGCGCCGGTAATAGGATCCGCTGTCGAAGCCTTCGGAGATGAAACCCACCCCGACGAGACGCTGGGGCGCGAAGCCCGAATGCCGCCACATGCCGCTGGGCTCGCCGGTGGTGGCAAGGCCCGTCTCGCCCGGTGCGGAGGTCCACATCCGCGTGCCGGCCTCGCCGCGGCGCATCTCCATGGCACCCGGAAGTTCTTCATGCCAGGCGACGCGCCAATAGAAGCCGTTGCCGCCCAGATACATCAGCCGGCCACCCCGCTCGAGATAGCTGGCCATGGCGGTCAGCATCGCCGTCGAATAATACTCCGGATGCGTGCCGGTGATGACGCAGGCGTAGCGCTCGAGCAGCGACACGCCTTCCCGATGCAGGGTCTCGTCGTCGATCACGTCATAATCCTGGCCGATCGCTTCGAGCCAGTCGGTGATATGCAGATCGGCGTTGAGCGACCAGAGCGCCCGCTTGGGACGCATGTTCAGGATCGGGCGCAAGCGGGAGCTCCAGCAGGAGCCGCTGCCGTCGCGGTGATGGTCGTAGGTGGAGAGACCGAGGTCGCGGCGCTGCATCAGGAACAGATCGGCCGGCGCCAGGACGGTCAAGCCATGGCAGCGTTCCGCCACGGGATCTTCGTAGTGATCGTGGCTGTTGGCATAGGCGAGATAGGTGGCGGCGGAGGCGAGGAAGGCGACCGGCGCCCGGGAATGTCCGCGCTCCGGCAAGACGAAGAAGGGCACATAATCCTCGCCCTGGCTGCCGCAGCGCAGGCGCGCGGCATAGATCCCGCTCTTCAGTTCCTGGGGAATCGTCCAGCTGAAATCCGTCTCCCAGGCACAGTCATAGAGATCGTCCTCGTGGAAATGGATCGCCGCATATTCCTGCGGGCGGCTTTTCCAGTTCATGGCTTCCGCGGTCCAGGCACGCCCCGTCATCGCGCGCGTCGGCAGATTGATGCAATCGCCATCGAGCCCCTTCGGGCCGATGTCGCGGATCCTCGTTCCCGGGATATCCTGCGAGAAATCCCAGGCGGCAACCAAGCTCGCGCCAGACGGTGCTGCCAGGGGCGTCGTCAGGATCTGCTCGATCTGGGCCGCCGGGATCGCCTGCGCGTGAAGCCGCGGCGCCTCGATCTTGCCGTTGAAATGGCCCGCCCCGCGCCAGCGGCCCTTCATGCCGGCGATCACATGGGCGGCCATCGTGAAAGGCACGCCCACCAATCCTTGCCCGAAGGCGTTGGCCTCCAATGGGCAACGGTCGGAGACCGGGCGAGACGCCGGATCGCCCCAGCGCGCGTCGACCGGCTCGCAATGCAAGGTGGCGGTCTTGGTCGCGGCATCGAAGCTCGCCAGCAGCCGGTACCAGCGTCGCGCCTGAAGGGCGACCGGATGGACCAGCCGCCAGACCTGCGCCCCACCGCCGAGCCTCAGGCAGGGGCGGGAAGATTTGTCGATCGCCAGCGCGTAGCCGGCGCCGGCTTCCGCGGCGCCTTTCCAGCGCGCCAGGACGGTCGCTTCGTCCGCTTCCGGCAGGGTCGGCCATATCAACGCCGAGAGCGTGAAGCTGGCGATCGCGTCGAACGCTGCCGCCGGTCCGATCCTTACATAGGAGCCGCAATCGATGGCTTGCTTACGGCCTGGGTAATCGCCGTTCGCCGCTGCGTCCGCGACCAGCGCCTCCTGAAACCCCGGGCCGTCAGGACGGTCATCCCCGCAACGCAGCCGCACGATATCGGCGCGATAGGATTCGGCCCCGGTCTCGCAGCTCACCTTGAACGCGATGGTGGCGCCGGGCCGGACGGCAAGACGATCGGCATAGCCGAGGATCTCGATCATTTCATTCGATCTCCAGCGCCTGGCCGGTATGTTTCTGCCAGCGAAGCTTGAAGACCACCCATTCGGCGTCCGCCAGCGATCCGAAGGTGGGCCCGAGCAGATCGACCGGCTCCCGGCTGGTCTGCCGGAACCGAGCGAGGGCCCACTCCCGATGCGGCTTGGCGCAGACCACGCAGTAATTGCCGGGCAGGGGATCGGAGCGGAACAGATTCAAGAGACGCTGCAGCTCGTCGCTGTGCCGGCCATAGGGGCGGCGCTTGAACTCCAGCGCGAGATCGATGCGGCTCGGATCGACCTTGTAGGCCGGCGGCCTCGTCCCTGTTGTCTCGGCGGTCATGCTCGGCATTCGCTCCTACCAGACGGTATAGCCGCCGTCGATCAGATAGACGGCCCCGGTGATGTAGCTCGCCGCATCCGATGCCAGGAACGCCGCGAGTGGGGCGACCTCCTGCGGTTTCCCGAAGCGGTTCATCGGCGTCATGCTCATCCAGAACTTGATCCACTCGGCCTGGCCTTTGCCGGCATCCGTCAGTGCCGTGTCGATGTAACCCGGTGCTATCGCATTGACCCGGATGTTGTGCGGAGCCCATTCGACGGCCAGCGACTTCGTCAATTGCGAGACGCCGGCCTTGGAGGCGTTATAGGCCGGCTGGACCTGCGGGCGGTCGACGATGACGGCGCTGTTCGATGACATGTTGACGATGACGCCGCGGTTCTGTTGCACCATGGGCCTGCCGAACTCCCGGCAGCAGCGGAACACGCCGTTGAGATTGACATCGATGACCTCGAGCCAGTCCGCATCGCTGGTGTCCAGCGTCGCCTCGTTCTTCACGATGCCGGCATTGTTGACGGCGATATCGAGCCGGCCATGGGTTTGCGTCACATACTGCGCCACGTCCTGCACCGATCGGGTGCTGCGGACATCCAACTGCCGGAATTCGGCCTTGCCGCCCTGGTCGCGGATCTCCTTCGCGGTCTGCTCCCCGGTCTTGGGCGAGAGCTCCGCGATCACTACCGTGGCGCCCAACTGCGCCAGGGTCTTCGCGATCTCCTTGCCCATCCCCTGGCCGGCGCCGGTCACCACGGCGATGCGTCCATCCATCTTCAGAAGCTCGAGCACTCTATCCTCCGTCGCATTGTCGGCCGCCGATCCCGAGACGGTCGATCAGCCCTTCACTGCGCCAAGAGTGAGCCCCTTGACGATATATTTCTGGGCAAACAGGAAAAACAGAAACTGCGGCACCAGCGACACGATCGCCGCCGCGGCCATGACCGGCCAATCGAACGTCCCATATCCCTTGAAGTTTGCGATCGTGGTCGCGACCATCGGCGTCTCGTTGTAGGTGAGCGCCAGCGGCAGCAGCAGGTTGGTCCAGACGCCGATGAAGGACAGGACGGCGGCCGCAACGATCCCCGGCCGAATCGTCGGCACGATCACGAACCACAGGACCTGCCATTTCGACGCGCCGTCGAGGAGCGCCGCCTCGTCGAGCTCGACCGGGACCTCCGACACGAATTGCCGGATCAGCCAGGCGCTGTAGGGCATGTTGAAGATCTGGAAGGCCAGGATGATGCCGATCTGCGTGTCGAACAGCGCGGTCTTCTGATAGATCGCATAGAGCGGCAGCATGAACAGGATTTCGGGCAGCATCCGGATGATCATGATCCCGACCTCGAAGGCCGAGAGCCAGCTTCGGCGGTAGCGCGCCAGCACATAGCCGGCCGGGATCGACAGCGCCAAGGTGAGAGCGACCGAGAAGACCGACACCGACGTCGTCACCAGGAACGATTTGCCGAAGTCGTTGGACTGCCAGGCCGTCACGAAATTGTGCCATTGCGGCACGAAATTCCAGACCGGCGGCAAGGCCATGGCTTCGCGCTGCGTCTTGAGCGCGGTCAGTCCGATCCAGACGACCGGCGCCAGGAAGATCACGGAAATCGCCGCCAGGGCGACGAAGGACGCGAGCTGGCTGAGGTTGCCGCGGCTCGCGAGGTTGCGGCGTCTTCCCCTTGCGCGTCGCTGCGTTGGCGCCGTTGCCGTCACGGTTCCCTCCGCATGAAGAGCAGATAGATCCCCGAGACCAGCCCGACCATGATCGCGAACAGGGTCGCCGCCGCCGAGGCGTAACCCATGTTGAAGAATCCGCCGATGCCTTGCTTGAAGATGTAGAGCTGGGCGACGTCGGTTGCCCGCGACGGCCCGCCCTTGGTGATCGCCCAGGCCAGCGCGAACACGCGCAAGGCGTCGATGGTGCGGAACACCAGCGCCACGAGGATGAAGGGCTTCAATGCCGGCAGCGTGATATGGACCAGCATCTTCCAGCCGCCAGCGCCGTCGATCGAGGCCATGTCGACGCGGTCCTGGGGAATGCTGGTCAGGCCGGCCAGCAGAATGAGGATGATGTTCCCAGTCTGCCACCAGGTATCGACCATCACCAGCGTCAGGATCACGAGATTGGGGTTGCCGACCCAGTTCGGCCCCGGCAGGCCGAAAAGGCCGATGAAATAGTTGAAGCTGCCCAGGGTCGGATCGAGCAGCGTCGAGAAGATCACCGCCGCGACGATATCCGAGACCATCAGCGGGAAGACCACGGCGGAGCGGAAGAACCAGGATCCCCTGACGTTATGATGCAGGAGCAGCGCGATCCCGAGGCCGACGACCAGCTCGACGGCGACCGAGACGACGGCGAAATAGACGGTGACCTTGATCGAGTTCCAGAACTCGGGGCTGCGGAGCAGCCGGACATAGTTGTCGAGGCCGATGAAGCTCCAATTGTCGGCCTGACCCAGCGACCAGTTCCATTGGTGGAAGCCCGCCCAGACGCCGAAGCCTACGGGAAAGGCGGCGACAGCGAGCAGGACGACAGCCGAGGGCAATATGAAGGTGACCGGTACGCGACGCTTCATCGGTCGGGCTGCATCCTCTAGGCACCTCTGGAGGCCTTCGGCCGATCAGATATTCGATTGACGCGCGGGATGCGATCCGGCGGCCGGATCGCGTTCCCCGGAAGGCCGTCCAGCCGGGCTGCGGAAACGATCCGCGAGACCCGGCTGGAACAAACCGCAGTAAAGAGTCGTCGTCCCTAGGGCTTGTAGAGCCCTGCCTGCTTGACGATCTCCGTCGCCTGATCCTGCAGCTTCTGCATTGCCTCGTCCACCGGCGTACCTCCGTAGATCGCCTGCAAGGCATCCAGCATATTCTGAACGACTTGATCGGCGGAGGTCAGATACATGATCGACGGCTGGGCGATCGCCAGCGATTGACCCACCGCGTTGCCAAAGCCCTCCGGCAATTTCGCCTGATAGTCCGCGCTGTTCCAGGTGGATTGCCGCGAGGAGGCCAGCGTCTTCAGGCTGACCTGCTCCGTCACGTAGGGGCTGGTCGCCCATTCGAGGAACAGCCAGGCCGCGTCCTTCTTGGCCGACTTTTCCGGAATGCTCAGGCCCCAGGACCACATCGCCGTATGCGCGCCATCGGGCGACGCGGCCGGGAGAGCCTTGAAGCCGACCTTGTCGGCGACCGTCGACTGGGCGGGATCGAGGAAGATCGAGGCGAACAGGCTGGCGTCCGGCCCGAAGGTCGCCGCCTTGCCCTGCGCGAACTGCGTCGTCGCCTCATACCAGTCGAACGAGGTGACGCCCGGCGCCGAGAGCTTCATCAGATCGGCCCAGAGCTTGAAGCCCTCCTTCACCTTCGGATCGGTGAAGCGCGGCGCCCATTTCTCGTCGAAATAGACGAAGCGGTCCTTGAGATAGGGCGTGTTGCCCCAGGCATTCGCGACCATGCCGTTGAGCTCGTCCAGGATGCCCAATCCGCCGCCGCGCAGGCTGGCGGGATAAACGCCGTCCGGCAGCTTCAGCTTGTGCAGCGCGTCCATCCATTGCGCCATAGTCGTGATGGAATCGACGTCGATGCCGCTCTCCTTGAAGAGGTCCTTCCGATAGAAGAACATATAGACCTCGGTCGACATCGGGATGCCGTAGACCTTCGAGCTGCTCGGATCGGGCAGATGGAAGGCCGCCGCCGCTGCCTTGGAGATGTCGTCATACTTGTACCAGGCGGGGTCGGTGAGCTTGGGGTTGTCGAGCAGCGGATTCATCTGGGCGAGCCAGTTGTTCGAATAGGCCGTGTAGCCGTTGATGCCCATCGACAGGAAGAACACGTCGAAGGGCGGCTTGCTGGAGGCGAGGCCCAGCGACGACTTGTTCCAGTAGGCGTCTTCCGCCGCCGTGGTCAGATTGAGTTTGATCCCGGTCAGCTTCTCGAATTCGGGCAGCAGCGGCGTGATCGCATCCGTCCAGGGATGCTTGACGAAGAAGAGCTCGAGCGACTGGCCCTTGAATTGCTGCCAATCGATCTTGGCCTTGTCGGGGGCGTCCGCTGCCAGTGCCGGGCCTATCATCAATGCCGCAGCGGCAGCCAAGCCCATCAAAAACGTTCGCAGCTTTCCCATGGCTTCAGTCTCCCTGTTGAAGTTCTTCGTGACTTCCAAGCTGGCGCCCGCGCCGAGTGAGTTGCCGTCCCCCTCAGTTAGCGCGCGACCGCTTCAATCTGGCCATAGGTGAAATCACAAGCGAGGGGCCGGCGGATTGCTCCACCGGCCCGTTCGAATTTCACCGCATTCAATATATGATTATAATGATATGGCGAGTGTCAAGCCGCCGTCGGGATGGCCGGCCCGCGCCACCCGATCATCGGCGTCCCCGGCCGCACGACGGCAGCGTTCCCCGTGGGCTTATTTTCCGCGCCACGGCCCATAGACGGCCTCGATCCCGGCGCGCAACGAATCCACGAAATCCTTTTTGATCTCAACATCGTGCGCGATCGAGTGCCAGAGGCCGTTGCGCCGGACATAGTCGCGCATGCCGTAGAGGGCCTTCGCGACATCGTCCCAGGTGACGCCCATGGCCTCGGGCCGGATGTCGAGCCCGACTTCGTGGATGGCCTTCAGCATCTCGTCGGCGCGACTCTTATGCAGCAGGGCTCCGATATAGACGCCGAGGCAGACGGGCTGGCCGTGCAGGAACTTCCGGCCGGTCTCATATTCGAGCGCGTAGAAGAAGAAGTGGTCGACGCCTTCGATATGCCGCGGGTTCCAGCCATTGCCATGGAACGAGGTGCCCCATCGCAGGCCGTTGATCAGGACCTGGATCCCTTTGTCCGTGAGATCGCGGATCTCCTTCGTGTTACGCAGCACCTGCTCGACATTGTCGAGCGAGCGATTGGCCACTTCCTCGTCATAAGGCCATTTCGCTTCGCATTTCCCGACCGACGAGGCATAGCGCCAGTCCAGCACGCCGGTGAAATTGCAGAGAATGTCGCCGATGCCGGAATAGTTCAGCTGGCGCGGCGCGGCGCGGATCACATCATAGTCGATATAGACCGCCTGCGGCACGGACCAGCCGATATAGCGCACGACGCCATCGATTCTGACGCCGCAGCGCTGGCCCCAGGCCGCGTTCATGCTGAGTGCGGTCTGGACCTGGAACAGCGGCAGCCGCTTCTTCCAGGAGAAGTATTTCGCGGTATCGATCGCCATGCCGCCGCCCAGCCCGACCACGGCTTCGACCGGCGGCAGCTTGGCGAGATCCGCCAGGAGCGCCTTCTCGTCGACCGAATGGACGAAATAGCGGTGGAACTCGGCGCCTTCGAGCCGACCCTCGAAGATCGGCCACATATCTTCCATGGTGACCAGCAGGAACGGCCGATGAACGAAGTTCTTCAGCTCCCCGATGAGATTGCGGCCAAGGATCGTCTGGAAGTCATGCGCGAACTGCATCGTCTGTTCCCCACCCTTCACGTCTCGATTTGAACTCTGCAACAAGCCTTCGCGGTCTTCGCCGGGTTTCTCAGGACTCCGCCAGCTCTACCGCCGCCATCGTCGAGGCCGGCGCCGTGCTCAGCCGGAAAGCGAAGCCCTTGGCGTCGAACACGATGCGAAAGCTGTCGATCGGGATGCGCCGCGCCGAATAGCTGATGCCGGAGATCTGGACCACCCAGTCGCTTTTCGGCTGGGCCAGCAGCTTCTTGTCCAGGCTGTTGGGGCGCCGGCAGACAAGCGACTGCTCTTCGCGCACCTCGCGCAGACCGTAGGCCGCCTCCAGGGTCGCGTAGAGGGAACGCTTCGGATCGGACTCGAAATAAGCGCCGAGATCGGGTGCCAGAATCATCGGGATCACCGAGACCTCATGGATCATCGGCCGGCCGTTGAGCAGACGAAGGCGGGACACCTCCCAGATCGAGGCCCCCTTCGCGATGGCGAGGCGGCCCGATTCATCGGCCGATGCGTCGCGCCGCACCAGGCCCAGCAGCCGCGTCTCCAGCGAGGAGCTGGAATCCAGGCTTAGCCCGTTGCGCAATCCACCCAGGCGCGTGGTTTCCGCACTGACGCGCGAGCGGTTCAGGAACGTTCCCCGGCCTTGCTCGCGCCGGACGATTCCCTGCGCGGCCAGTTCGGCCAGGGCGCGGCGGACCGTCACCATGCTCACGCCGGCCATCGCCACCAGCTCCGGTTCCGTGGGAAGCTTCGCGCCCTCTTCGAGCTTCTTCTCCTCGATATATTGCAGGATGAACGAGATGGTCCGCTCATAGAGAGACATGACGGGCTCCGCCCAGAGGGGAGTGGGTGCCGGCGGGGTTCCGGGCAGATCTGTGCTTCGACCGGTTCGTCCGCTTCGTCAAGGTCATTATGCGCCACCGCGGCCGGACGGGGCCGAAGGCGCGCCAGCCGCGCGCGCCGGATCGAGCGCGCGATCCGCCAATATGACGAGCCGGGGATGGTCGAGGATCGCGGTGATGGGCCAGTTCCTGTCGGGCTTGGATCGCAGCATCGCCGCGATCGCCTCGGCCTTGCCCGATCCGGAGATCAGCAACAGGATCGCCCGGGCCTCCCGAAGCGTCCGCAACCCCATGGTGAGCGCACGGCGCGGAACATCGGCCTCACGGGCAAAGGAGGATTGCTGCCCGCGCCTCGTATCCTCCGTCAGGACCACCTCCCGCGTCACGGCGTTCCAGTCGCTGCCGGGCTCGTTGAAAGCGATATGCCCGTTGCTCCCGAGTCCGAGAATGGCGAGATCGAGCCCTCCGGCTTGCGCGATCGCCTGATCGAAGCGCCGGCACTCCGCGGGCAGGTCCGGGGCGGTGCCGTCCAGCAGCCGCAGCCGAGCCGGGTTCACGCCCAAAGGGCGAAAGACATGCCGCCAAAGAAAGGCCCCGTAGCTCTGTGGATCCTCGGGCGATAAACCGATGAACTCATCCAGATTGAAGAACCGTGCCAGCGGGCAGGAGAACTGGCCCTTCTCATGCAGCTCGGCCAGCCGCCGATAGAGACCGATCGGCGTATTCCCTGTCGGCAGGGCGATCGCGGCATCGGGCTTCTGCGCGAGCAGCGCCACCACATGCCGCGCGGCGGCCATGGCAATCTCCCCCGGACCCTCCATCCAGCTCAACGGCACGGGCGTCACCTGACTTCGGATCCGTCGGAGGGCGCTTCGGCGATCCGAGGGAACAGCCCCAGATAGCGCCGATAGAGGCGATCATAGGCAGACGCGGCCGGACCCGGTTCGGCGCGCGCCGCCGTTTGCGCCGTCGTCGTGGCAAGGCTGCCGGCGTCATTGCCGAATCCAAGCAGGGCGGCACCGATCGCGGAAGGCGAGCGATGGGTGAAGCACCGCACCGGCCGGTCCAGCACATCGGCCAGCATGCGCATCAGGCCGGGGTTCTCCGCTGCGTGGCCGGAGAGGACGATGGCTCCGCTGCGATCCGACCCCGCCGGTGACGAATCCGACAAGACGTCGAGGCAGCGCCGGATCTCGAAATACACGCCCTCGAGAAAGGCGCGGGCGATGTCGGCGGGATCATGCTGCAGGGTGAGGCCGTGGAGCACGCCGCGCAGCGCCGGATTCCACAATGCCCCCTGCTCGCCGCCGGCGAGGTAGGGCGAGAAGCAGAGGCCGTTCGCGCCGGGCGGAGAGCGCTGGGCCCGCACCTCGAACTGTTCGGCGTTCCAGCCCAGCAGGCCGCAGAGCCAGCGGAAGCCGGTGCCGGTCGACAACAGATCCATCTCGCGCCCGTACCAGCCCTCCAGCGCGTGTGGCGTGAGGAGATAGCGCGCTTCGGGATCGAGCAGGGCCTCGCGGCCCGTGGCGATGACGATGGTGCTGGAGCCCATCACGATGCTCACCGAGCCTTCCGCCAACCCGCCCATGGCGAGCGCGCCCGCGACCGAATCCGCCGCGCCTACAAAAACGGGCAATCCTTCCGGCAATCCCAGCAGCCGTGATCCAGCGGCATTCAACGGGCCGGCGATGGTGTTGGCGGGAGCGATCTCCGGCAGAAATTGCGGGTCGAGTTCCCAGAAGGCGCAAAGCGCCGGATCCCAGCGCTTGTCGGCGATCCCATAGACGCCATAGCCCGCGGCCGTCGAGGGATCGGTCACCGCCCGGCCGGTCAGGGCGAAGCAGAGAAAATCCTTGGCGGACAGAATCCGCCGTACAACGGATCGCCGCGCCTGCCAATGGAATTGGAACATCGGTGCCAGATAACGCCCATCGATCGGCATTCCCGTCTGGCGATAGAAATGCCGGCGCCGGTCCCGATCCAGACGTTCTGTCGCCCATTGGTCGGCGCGGCTGTCGGTCCAGGCGATCGCACGTCCGAGCGCGCCGTTCTCGCCGAGGCAGACCAGGGTCGGCAATTGTCCGGTGAGGCCGATCGATGCCAGCTTTGCCGGCCAGGCCGGGCCCAGCTGACTGCCGATATTGCCGACGGCGGTCGCCGCGGCCTGCAGCCAGTGGCTCGGTTCCTGTTCCGCCTGTCCGGGTAGATCGGCGTGAGTGGGGTAGGGGGAATCGCTCGAGGCCACGGCGGTGCCGGCGTCATCGATCGCCACGGCCTTGATGGCGGACGTCCCGAGATCGATGCCGAGACGAAGGGCGGAGCGCGTCACACGGCACTCCCGCCGCCCGTGGGGCCGGCCATGCTATCGGTTCCGGATTGCGCGCGCGGTTTCCCCGGCCGCTGCCAAGGTCCGATCCACATCGTCTTCGCTGTGGGCAAAGGAGACGAACAGGTTTTCATAGGCTCCCGGATGGAACAGGACGCCACGATCGAGCATCCCTTCCCACCATATCCGGAAGAGCTCGTGGTTGGCATGGCGTGCCGCGTCGCGGTAGTTGCGAATCTCGTGATCGGAGAACCAGACCTGGAAGACGGGCCCGACACCCACGACATGGGCGGCGATCTTCGCCTCGTCGAACACGCGTACCAGGCCGAGCCGCAGCCGGTCGGAAACCTTGTAGAGGCGCTCGAACATGCCGGGCGCGCCGAGCTCTTTCAAAGCGGCCGTGGCCGCGGTGACGGCGATCACATTGGCGGCATAGGTGCCGGCCATCGAGACGGTGCCGTCGGCGACGAGCGCCATGATGTCCTTGCGCCCGCCCATGGCGGCAACCGGGAAGCCGCCGCCGAGGCCTTTGGCAAAGGTCGAAAGGTCGGGCGTAACGCCGTAATGCGCCTGGGCGCCGCCAAGGGCCAGCCGGAATCCGGTGATCACCTCGTCGAAGATCAGCACGACGCCATGCTTGCGCGTGATCTCGCGCATCGCTTCGAGATAGCCGGGCTCGGGCAGGATGCATCCGGTGTTGCACATCACCGGCTCGGTCAAGACCGCCGCGATCTCGTGGCCCTGGCGCTCGATCACCTCGCGCAGCAGTGCCGGATCGTTCCAGGGCAGGATGATCAAGGAGCCGTCGATGCCCGGCGGTAGGCCCGGCCCTTGGGGGACGGCCACCGGCGCCCGATCGGAGCCGGCGACATTCAGGCCCGGATGCTTGCTCCAGTAAACGCCATCCGAGAAGCCGTGATACATGCCCTCGAAACGGATGATCTTGTTGCGGCCGGTGAAGGCGCGGGCCAGCCGCACGGCATAGAGCACGGCCTCCGTCCCGGTGTTGCAGAGGCGGACCTGCTCCAGGCTGGGCACCGCCGCGATCATGCTCTGGGTGAGGCCGATCTCGGCGGCGGCCGGCAGCGCAAACACGGTGCCCTGCTCGCGGATCGCTTTCACGACCGCTTCCGTGACCTTGGGCGGGCGATGCCCCAGGATCATGGGCCCGAGCCCGAGCATATAGTCGATATACGCGTTGCCATCGACATCGCGCAGATGCGAACCCTCGCCGCCCTCGACGAACAAGGGATGAGGATCCCACCCGGACCAGGTCGCCCGGGCCGTGCTGTTGACGCCGCTCGGAATGACCTCGCGGGCGGCTGCAAAGAGCGCCCGGCTCTTCGCGTAGCGTGCCGCATTCTGGTAAATCGCGCCCAATTCCTGTCTCTTTCGCTCGTCGGCCAGAGGCGATGCCCGGTGGCTCGCCCATTACGGCCAGATCATAATATCATTATAATGAATTGGCAAGAAAGCACCGGTACCGCCCCGCCTGCGTCCGGGGCCGGATCGCCACCGCCGTTCCGGCAAAAACAAACGCGGCCGTCGTCCCTTGCCGGGTCGACGGCCGCGCTCGATCGAGCCTTGGGGGCAGATCAGGTCTTCTGCGCCGACTTCGTGTAGACGAAATTGTCGAAGCTGTTCTCCGCCACGCGGAACCAGAGATACTGCTCCTCGCGGAACGGCTTCCAGGCTTCGTAGATGGTTTTGAATTTCGGGTTGGTGGCGGCCGTCTCGTCATAGACCTCGAAGGCGGCCTTGTAGGCCGCTTCCATGATCTCCTTTGAGAAGGGCTTCAGCTTGGTGCCGCCTTGGACCAGCCGGCGCAGGGCCGGCATGTTCTGCGCGTCGTATTTCGCCAGCATCAGCCCGTTGGCTTCGCCGCAGGCCGCTTCCAGGATCGCCTGGTAGGTCTTGGGCAGGCTGTCCCACTGGGCCTGGTTCACATAGACCGAGAGCTGCGGGCCGCCCTCCCACCAGCCGGGGTAGTAGTAGAACGGCGCCACCTTGTTGAAGCCGAGCTTCTCGTCGTCATAGGGCCCGACCCATTCGGCGGCGTCGATGGTGCCCTTCTCCAGCGCCGGATAGATGTCGCCGCCGGGAATCTGCTGCGGCACCACGCCGAGTTTGGTCAGCACCTTGCCGGCGAAGCCGCCGACGCGGAATTTGAGGCCGTTCAGATCCTCGACGGTCTTGATCTCCTTGCGGAACCAGCCGCCCATCTGCGCGCCGGTGTTGCCGCAGGGGATCTGATAGATGTTGTAGTCCTTGAAGAAGTCGCGCATCAGCTGAAGCCCGCCGCCGTAATACATCCAGGCGTTCTGCTGGCGCGCATTGAGGCCGAAGGGGATCGCCGTATCGAAGGCGAAGGTCGGGTCCTTGCCGACATAATAGTAGCTGGCGGAATGACCGATCTCGACCGTGCCGTTCTGAACCGCGTCGAGCACCTGGAAGCCCGGCACGATCTCGCCCGCGGCAAAGACGCGGATCTGGAATTTGCCGTCGGTTGCCCCGGCGACGCGGTTCGACACGGTTTCGGCGGCGCCGAAGATCGTGTCGAGGCTCTTGGGAAAGCTGGAGGCCAGACGCCATTTGATCTCGGGGGCCGCGGTATCGGCGATGGCCGGCGCGGCGATCTGCGTGGCGGCGACGGGCGCCGCGGCAAGGCCCACCGCGGCGGAAGTCAGGAATTTGCGACGCTTCATATGGTTTCGTCTCCCTGATGGACGGCGAAGTTCGATCGGTTGCGATTCCGGTGTCGAGGCCGTTTTGTTTTTTCGAGGTCCGAAGCACGCCCATGGGACGGGCGGCGGCGCCTCATTTTTGTGCGCCCGAGACTAGCAGCCCGCGCTCCCGAGCGGCAACGCCGGAAGCCGGCGTTGCCGGCATCGTCCGTATGGCGACTCGGGGAGCGGCCTGCCGACTCCAATCCGACTCAGTCGGCGTCCTCGATGAACATCGCCACCGACCGGAAGCGTTCCGGCACCGTGACCCGATAGCGGCGATGCTGGTTGATCTGCTGCAGGATCCCGGCGATGTCGGCGCTGCGCCCATGGATGACCTTCACCGGCCCGCAAGTCACCTGAGGGAAGGGCAGCCGGTAGTTATATTCGTTGGAAAGCGTCGCGAGCTTGAGGCCGCTCTTGTAGATCGTCTCGCGGAAGGAGAGCTGGTCCCAGGTCCAGGGTTTGAGCCGCCCGGCAAGCTGCTTTTCGTAGAGATCGACCCAGCCCTTGAGCGCCGTCAGTACGCCGGGATCGGCGCGATAGGCGACAACGCCGGTGTTGTACTCGGGAAAACAGGTCGGGACCCCGCCGAGAAAGATTTCCTGTTCCTTGAAGCGGAAGGTGGAGAGGCGCAAGGGAGCGTGGGCCGCCGCAATGTCGAAGGCGTCCAGGAGATCGAAGAGCTCCTCGAACGGCTGCGCAACGAAGGTATCGGAATCGAGAAACACCGTGCGCCGGAAGGGTGTGAGCCCCAGCGAGCGGACCTTGGCCAGCAGCGGATATTCTCCGCCCGGAATGGTGATGGTGCGGTCGAAGGGTGCTGGCGCCTTCGCCTCGTCGGTGACCAGCGCGATCGGCACCTTCGGCATCAGCTTCCTGGCGGATTGGGCCGACGCAACCGCCTCCGCGACATACTTCGCGCCGGTCGCGAAATAGAGAATCCCCCGCTCGTCCACCCTGATATCCCCCTGCCGATCCCTTGGGGATGCGGTCTGCCGCCGGCCCCACCGCGTCTCGATTCGCTATTCCCCAACCCCGCTTCAAGGTAGCCGCCGGCGACGTCCGGCTCAATGCACGGGCGCGCCGTTGCCGGATCGACGAGAAAGGGCGCCTGCGGCGGTCAGCCGGAGGCGCCCTTCGGGCCGATGCCCTCGTCCAGACCGCGGGCTAGTTGCCGCTGCGGCTCTCATGATGTTTATCGGTGTTGCCCGCCCCGGGCGACGTATCGGGGCCACCGGGCGCCGCCGGCGTGTAAGGCCCGACCGTGGTCTTTTCTGCGCAGTTGTTCGGAATCTTGAGCACACGGCCCGCCGACACGATCTGTTCCGGGCGATCGCAGGCAAGCGCCGCGATCGCGCCCTTCAGCACGCTCACCGTTGTGGTGCCGTCATAGTCCACCTTGATGAGCAGGTCGGTGCCGCGAATCGACAGGGTGGCGACCGGCGTCGTCAGGCTGACGCCTTCCTTCCTCGTATTCTCGCCGGTGATGAAGCGGAACACGCCGCGATTGAACTTGATCGCGGCGGAAGTGAGCGTCTGGTTCGGATCGTAGACGAATTCGTCCAGCGTCACGTCCGAGGCCTGGCCGACCTCGAGCTTGGTGCCGTCGAGGAATTGCAGCGAGGTCGTTCCCCAGGGCGGCGTCGTCACTTGCTCCTGCGAGTACACCGCGTCCTGATACTTCAGCGGGTTCTCGCTCGCGGAGACCTTGCCCAACGCGCCCTTGTATTCTTCCTGGGTGACGCCACCGATCGTCAGCGCATCGGCCTTGGCAACGTTCGCTCCGGCCGCGATCCCCAGCATCACGGCACCGCACAGCATCAGCGTCCGCCGATGCAAGCTCGCGCTTGCAGACTTGTCTTTGAAAACTCGCATTTGAGTTAGCTCCCCAATTTACCGCCCGGATGATTTGTCGGCGGTTCCCCGAAGTTTCAAGCCCTATCGCCACGCTATCTCTTCACAACGGCGGCATTTTCGAGGCTTCGCGAAGGATGGCGAGCCTTACTTATTTTCCTAAGATGTTCAAATTACTGCGCTGTAAGGAACGGACCGACGAGATCCGTTTTCTCGGCCCGCCGCAAAAATGCCCTATGTGTTTAGAGGCGTCGCCTTCGCCCGCATCATCCTCTATGTCGACTGTTTCGCCGCGGAAACATTGGAAACACCCATCGGGCCTTCAGCCCTTGAACATGAAGAAGGCCGCGGCGACGAGGCAGACGAAGCCGGCCGCATGATTCCAGCGCAGGCTCTCGCCCAGATAGAGCACCGAGAATCCGGCGAACACCACGAGGGTGATGATCTCCTGGATGGTCTTGAGCTGTGCGCCGTTGAACTCCCCATAGCCGAGCCGGTTGGCCGGCACCTGCAGGCAGTATTCGAAGAAGGCGATGCCCCAGCTCGCGAGGATCGCCATCCAGAGCGGCGAGTTCGTGTATTTGAGATGCCCATACCAGGCGAAGGTCATGAAGATGTTGGAGCCGATCAGCAGCAATATGGTCCACATGGGAAGTTCCGTTGCAGGGGAAGCTGAGAAAGGGGCTGCATCGCGGATTGCTGCAGCGCCCGGGTCTCGTCTGCGGCAATCGCGGACCTGTTTGGGGTGACGATCCCCGCGGGGTCCCCGGGGGCCGGCGTCACATCGTCGACTGCTGATATTTCCGCATGGCGCGCTCGGCCAGGAGCGCGACGGCCAAGGTAACCACCACCAGGATCAGCACCTCGCCCGCGATCGATTGCAGGCCGAACAGCCACCACATCAGTTTGAGAACGATATAAGCCGCGATGGCGCCGATGACGCCCGGCACCTGTCGAATGATCGCTGCCATGATGGACCTTGCCCCTCTTTGCTGTCGGGAGGATCGCCAGCTCGCCTGCGGTCGCGCTCCAACCCGGAAGCCAAGGCTATCGTGCCGACCGTCTCAAGGCCAGGGCCGGCGCTCGCTGTCGCCCTGGCCCGATGTCATGATCGGCAAGGGACTGGCAGCCTCGAAATGACCTCCCTAGACTGCCCGCCTCGACAGCGAGGGGGATGACGTAATGGCTTATGACGCGATCGTGGTGGGGGGCGGGCATAACGGCCTGACCGCGGCGGCCTATCTCGGCAAGGCGGGTTTGAAGACCCTGGTGGTAGAGCGCCGTCCCGTTCTCGGTGGTGCCGCGGTGACCGAGGAGTTCCATCCGGGCTATCGCAACTCGGTCGCGTCCTACACGGTCAGCCTGCTGCGGCCGGAGATCGTGGCCGATCTCGACCTGCCGGCCCATGGCTACCAGACCATCCCGCTGAAAGGTCATCTCGATCTCTTCGCCGACGGACGCCCGCTGCTGTCGACCGGCGACGAGACCCACGACCGCGCCGCGGTCGGGCGCTTCTCCAACCGCGATTATGAGGCGATCGAACGATTTGGCGCGGCGGTGCAGCGCGTCGGCGCCGTCATTCGCGAGCAATGGTTCAAGGAGCCGCCGCATCTGGGCGGCGGCTTCCTGGAGCTGCTCTCGATGGTGGGGGCGGGGCGCCAGATCAAGGCGCTCGATCCGGCCGACCGCCATATGCTGGCGCAGCTTTTCACCAGCTCGGCCAACGCCATCGTCGAGCGCTGGTTCGAGAGCGAGCGCATCCGCAATCTCTATGCGGCCCATTGCGTCTCGGGTAATTTCTCGAGCCTCGACCAGCCGGGCTCGGCCATTCCCTTCTTCCATCACGCGCTGGGCGAGTTCGAAGGCAAGCGCGGCGGCTGGGGCATGGCCAAGGGCGGCATGGGCGCCATCACGCAGGCCATGGCCGGTGCGGGCCGTGCTCATGGCGTCGAGTTCAGGACCGCGGCGCCGGTCGAGCGGATCATGGTCGAGAACAAGCGCGCCGTGGGCGTGCGGCTGGAGGGTGGCGAGGAGATTCGCGCCCGCATGGTGCTCTCCAATGCCGATCCCAAGCGCACTTTCCTCAAATTCGTCGGCGCGGAACATCTGCCCGAGGGCTTCGCGCGCGACATTGGCGCCTCACGCTATGGCCATGCCACCATTCGCATGAACCTGGCCCTGTCGGGCACGCCGCGCTTCGCAGAGCTGGAAGGGGCGGAGGCGGCGATCGCGCTGGGGTCTTCGATTACCATCATCCCAGAGCGGGCGGCGATCGAGACGGCCTATCGCAAGGCCAGCCTCGGTGAGATTCCGGACGAGTTCTATATCGACATCCGGATTCCCTCGGCCTCCGACGACAGCCTGGCGCCGCGCGGCCATCATGTGATGAGCCTGATCGCGAAATACTGCCCCTACAAGCTGGCGAACGGGAAAAGCTGG
>NZ_JBOHKS010000285.1:0-18024 GCF_050729195.1 Hypericibacter sp. | reverse complement strand
GCGCAACGCCCGGCGGCTTCCCGCCTCGGCGATGACCTACCAGGACGCCGCCGGCGACCGCCGCTTGCGCGACGCCATCGCGCATTATCTTGCCATCGCCCGCGGCATCGCCTGCTCGAGCGACCAGATCCTTATCACCGCCGGCTATCAGGGCGCGCTGGGTCTGATCGCACGCGTCCTGCTGCGGCCGGGCGATCCGGTCTGGTTCGAGGATCCCGGTTACTTCCTGGCGCGCGAAGCGCTGAAGCAGGCCGGCGCCGCCTTGGTGCCGCTGCCGGTGGACGAGGAGGGGATCGATGTCGCGGCCGGCCGGCAGCGCGCACCCTGGGCGCGGTTCGCGGTGGTCACGCCCTCGCACCAGGCGCCGCTGGGCGTGACCTTGTCGCTCAACCGCCGGCTCGCCCTGCTGTCATGGGCGACGGACGCCGGCGCCTGGGTGATCGAGGATGATTACGACAGCGAGTATCGCTATCTCGGCCGCCCGCTGCCCGCCTTGAAGAGTCTCGATGACGGTAGCCGCGTGCTCTATGTCGGCACCTTCAGCAAGGTGCTGCTGCCGGGCTTGAGGTTGGGCTATCTGGTCGTGCCGCTGCCTGAGATCGAGCGCTTCGATCGCGCCGCGGCCCTGCTGATGCCAAGCCAGGGCTTCCTCGACCAGGCCACCGTCGCCGACTTCATGACCGAGGGCCATTTCTCGCGGCACATAAGACGGATGCGCCAGCTCTATGCCGAGCGCCGTCAGGCCTTGGCCACGGCCCTTGAGAAGCGGCTGGGCGATCGCCTGCGCGTCGAGTTGCAGGCAGGCGGCTTGCATCTGATGGCCGGCTTGCCGCCGGGCAGCGATGACGAGGCGATGGCCCAGCGCGCCTGGGCGCAGGGGCTGGCGCCCTTTCCCTTGAGCCGCGCCTTGATCCAGGCCAAGTGCCCGCCGGCCCTGGCGCTGAGCTTCACCAACATCCCGACCGGGGAGGCGCCGCGCGTCGTCGAGCGGCTGGCGGCGGTGCTCGAAGAGGCCGGGCCGCCCCGGGACTGAGCACGGTCTGTTAGCGCTTTGTTCAGGTTTCGCCCGCTAGGGTTGAAGGCTGCGGCGATACCCCAAGGGTCGGCCGCAGCTATTGATTTCCCAGTCATTTTCATCCCCCGTTGTCCGGAAGCTTCCGCCATGTCCACGGTTCATGCGATCGACGAGAAACCCTTGCCGATGCGCCGGCCGGGCGCGGCCAAGGCGGGCCACGTCATCGCGGTGTCCGGCTCGTCGGTGACCGCGATTCTCAAGCCGGGTGCCGAGGGGATCCGCATCGGCTCGATCGTCCGGATGCCGACGCTCGCCTCCGACGTGTTCGGCATGGTGGTGAGCCTCAAGGCCGAGAACGCGCAAGCCGAGATCTCGCCGGCGGAGAAGCATCTGGCCGAGATCCAGCTCCTGGGCGAATGCCTGCGCGACAAGAGCGGCGCGGCACGCGGTTTCCAGCGCGGCGTCTCCATGCATCCGGGATTGGGCATGGATCTCTTCGCCGCCACCCATGACGAGCTCGGTCTCGTCTATGCGCGGCCCAAGGCGGCCACGGTGCGGGTCGGCGCCATCCATCAGGACGAGACGCTGCCGGCCTTCGTCAGCACCGACGAGCTGCTGGGCAAGCATTTCGCCGTGCTCGGCGTCACCGGTTCCGGCAAATCCTGCGCCGTCGCGCTTATCCTGCGCGCGGTACTCGACCAGAATCCGGGCGGCCATGTGGTGCTGCTCGATTCCCACAACGAATATGCGACGGCCTTCGGCGATCGCGCCGAGCTGATCAGCCCGAGCAATCTCCAGCTCCCCTATTGGCTGCTCAATTTCGAGGAGATCGTGTCGGTCTTCGCCAGCCGCACCGGCGACACCATGGAAGCCGAGCATGCGGTGCTGAAGGCCGCCATCGTCGAGTCCAAGCGCAAGTTCGCCGGCGCCGGCAAGGAGCTGGACTATGTGACCGTCGACACGCCGGTGCCCTACCGGCTCGGCGACGTGCTGCGTTCGATCGATGCGGCGATGGGCCGGCTGGAGAAGCCCGAGAACAATGCCGCCTATCTGCGTCTCAAGGCCCGTATCGAGGCGCTCAGCAACGACCGCCGCTTCGCCTTCATGTTCTCCGGCCTGATGGTGCGCGATAACCTCGTGGACATCCTCTCGCGCATCCTGCGCATGCCGGTCGAACGCAAGCCGATCACGATCTTCGACATCTCCGGCATTCCTTCCGAGATCACCGACGTGGTGGTCTCTGTGCTCTGCCGCACCTTGTTCGATTTCGCGCTCTGGAGCGACCGGGCGCGGGCGATGCCGATCCTGCTGGTCTGCGAGGAGGCGCATCGCTATGTGCCGCGCGACGACAGCCAGGCCTTCGGGCCCACGGGCCGGGTCATCGCCACGATCGCGCGCGAGGGGCGCAAATATGGCGTCGGGCTCTGCCTGGTGAGCCAGCGGCCTTCGGAGCTGTCGGCGACCATCCTCTCCCAGTGCAATACGCTGTTCGCCTTGCGCATGAGCAACGAGCGCGATTGCAGCTTCGTGCGCAACGCGCTGCCGGATTCGGCGATCGGCTTGCTGGGCGCCTTGCCGGCCTTGCGCACGCGCGAGGCGATCGCGGTGGGCGAGGGCGTGACGGTGCCGATGCGCCTCGCCTTCGACGAGCTCGACCCGCAATGGCGCCCCAAGAACGGCACGCCGCCCTTCTCCCATGCCTGGCAGCAGGACAGCGCCAGCCGCGAGTTCATCACCGACACGATCGAGCGCTGGCGCAAGCAGCTGCGGGATTGATTGCGCAGAGGGTGCGATACCGGCATCATCTGGCACGCATATCCACCCCTCCCCCTACCCCCTCCCGCAAAGGGAGGGGGCGTGTTTGAAGCTAAGCGCAGCTCGAAGCTTTAAAGTAGAGCGAAGCGACCACATCAACTTGGGGGTGGCGCGATCTTTCCGCTTGCGGGTTCCCTTTTGCTCCACTCCTTCCTCTCGCTGATCCAATCACTCGGACCCTGGGGCACCGTCTTCGTGCTGCTGGTGGCGTTCGGGGCGGGGATCCTGCGCGGTTATACCGGCTTCGGCTTCGCGCTCGCCGCCGTGCCGGCGCTGACCTTGATTGTCGATCCGGCCGACATGGTCCCGGTGGTCACTTTGATCACGCTGGTCGGCGGGTTGCAGCTCGTGATCCAGGTCTGGCGCCAGGCGGATTGGCCTTCGGTCTGGTTGCTGCTCGCGGGCGCCGCCGTCGGGTTGCCGTTCGGCGTCGCCATGCTGCGCTACCTGCCGGCCGATCTGATGCGCGCCTTCATCGGCCTGACCGTGCTGGTCGCGGTGCTGCTGCTCTGGCGGGGCGCCGTCTTCAACAGCATGCCCTCGAAGGCGATGCGCCTGGCGCTGGGAACGCTCTCCGGGCTTCTCAACGGCTCGACCTCGATGGGCGGCCCGCCCGTCATCATCTTCTTCCTGGCCTCGCCGGGCGGTGCCGCCGTGGGCCGCGCCTCGCTGCTGGTCTATTTCTTCCTGCTGTCCTGGATCACGCTCGGCGCGGCCGCGGTCGGCGGCCTCGTGACGGTCCATGTCGTGCTGTTGACCATCCTGCTGCTGCCGGCCATGTCGCTCGGCAACTGGGTCGGCGCGCATCTCTTCACCAAGAGCACAGCCCACACCTACCGGCGCGTCGCCTTGATCGTGCTGGCGAGCGTCGCCGCGGTCGCGCTTGTCCGGGCCGTGGCGGGGCTGTTCGGCTGAGTCGCTGCCTTTCTTCAGGCGGTGGCGGCATTATCGAGAGCGGCGAGCAGCTCTTCGACGCTGGCGTCCCGGTCGTCGCTCCAGCCCAGGAACGCTTTGGCGGCATCGATAAACAGATATGGGCGTTCCTGTTCGGCGATCAGCTCGGCCCTGAGATGGGGCAGCATCCGGGAATCTCGACGCAGCGCAAGCCCGCTCAGCGCTTCCGCCCGAATGATCCCGTCCTCATCGACGGCGCGCTCGAGCAGCAGCGTTCTTATGGGCGGGCCATCGATGGAAAGGCTTTGGGCGATCCCTGTCGTGGCCCAATCGCGAACCTCCGTCTCCCGATCCCTGGCCAAATGAACGAGCGCCGAGGCCGCTTCCGGCGTTTCATGGCCGCAGAGGGAGAAGGCCACGCCGCGGCGAACCTCGCCGTCGGCATGATTCTGAAGTGCCGCCAATGCCGGCACGGCGCGGGCGTGGCCAAGATGGCCCAGCGCATAGATCGCCTGGATGATGACCGCCAATTCGGGATCCTGCTGCACCAGGGCCAGAAGCGCGTCGCAACGTTCTTCCGGGAAGGTCCGTTCCGGCCACCCCAACTGGCCGAGGATCTCCGCACCCAGCTTTCGCCGCTGCGCGTCGTCCGATTTACAAAGCGACAGCGCCGCATCGAGGACATCTCGTGTTCCTCGTTCTTGCAGCACGACAATCGCCAAATGCACTCCCTGCGCCATCGACTGCTCGCCGGCCGCCTGACGTTCCGCTTCTGTCAGGGCTGTGGCGATCAGGACGTCCAGGGTGCGGGTATCGGTTCTTCTTGCCTTCGACATTGCCTTATGCTTTGCGTCGATCGGCCAGCTTATCAAACGATGCACAACAGCGCAGCCGTATGCCGCGCGATCACGAGTTCTTCGTCTGTCGGCACGACATAGGCCGCGACCCGGGAGCTTGGCGTTGTGACGAGGGAGCCGCCGCGGGCGTTCGCGGTCTCGTCGAGATCGACGCCAAGCCAGGCAAGGGCCCGGCAGACCTGGGAGCGGATCGGCGCTGCGTTCTCGCCAACGCCGCCGGTGAAGACCAGCGCATCGAGGCCGCCCAGCGCCGCGGCGAGCGAGCCGGCATGGCGGACGATCGCGTAGCAATATTGCTCGATTGCCGCGGCGGCGCGGGAATCGCCGCTCTCGAGCAGCGTCTTCATGTCGGCGCTGATGTCCGAGAGGCCGAGCAGACCGCTCCTGTTGTAGAACATGTCCTCAAGCGCCTTCAGATCCATTCTCTCCGTGCGCATCAGATGCAGGATGGCGCCAGGATCGAGGCTGCCGATGCGTGTGCCCATGACGAGGCCGTCGAGGGTGGAGAAACCCATCGTCGTCGCATGGCCCTTGCCGTCGAGCACGGCCGCCATGCTGGCGCCATTGCCGAGATGGGCGATGATCACGCGCTTCGGCAGGCGTCCGCCGCAAAGTTCGGCCAGGCGACCGGTCACATATTCATAGGAGAGGCCGTGAAAGCCGTAACGGCGCAGGCCCTTGGCTTCGAGAGCCCGGGGCAGCCCGAGACTTTGGGCCGTCGCCGGCATGGTGGCGTGGAAGGCGGTGTCGAAGCAGGCCACCTGCGGCAGGTCCGGCTGCTGCGCCATCAGCGCGCGGATGGCGGCGACATTATGCGGCTGGTGATGCGGCGCCAGCGGCTCCAGCGCCGCCAGCGCGTCGAGGCTTTCGGGCGTGATGCGCTCGGGCAAGGTAAAGCGCGTGCCGCCATGGACGACGCGATGACCGGCGCCGGCGAGTGCGCTGCCGAGATCGTTGGCCTGGAGCCAGGCCGGCAGAAGCAGCAGCGCGTCTGCATGATTGCGGGTGGCGGCGAGCGCCGCCGCATCCGGTGGCGTCAGTGCAAGGCCGTCCGCGGACTTTGCGGAGAAGGCGAGAGCACGCCCGATGCCGGCGAACTGGCCGCGCGCCAACAGTGTGGGCTCTGCGCTGCCGGTCCGATAAAGCGCGAACTTCAGGCTCGAGGAGCCGGCATTGAGGATGAGCAGCGGGGCCTGCATCAACCCCTCCCCCTACCCCCTCCCGCAAGGGGAGGGGGCGTGGTTTTTTTCTGCTTGCCCGGATGTACTACGCTCGACATTGCGACGCCGTGTGACGACACGGAATTATTTCACGCGTCGAAGAGCGGAAGGAAGAGCGCGATCGTAAACATCCACGCCCCCTCCCCTTGCGGGAGGGGGTAGGGGGAGGGGTGGCCGCTGACTCCGCCGTCGGCAATCAGCTCACCGAATAAGCCTTGTACTTCTCCAGCAGGCGCTGCGGCTTCTTGAGCGCGTCGCGGCGGAAGGGGTCGCCGAGTTCCTGGGTCGCCATGATCTCGAGCACGCAAGGCCGGTTGGAGGCGATCGCGGTCTTGAGCGCGTCGCCGATCTGGCCGGGGCTGTCGACCTTGATGCCCTTCGCCCCCATCGATTCCGCGATCGCGGCGAAGCTCGGATTCTTCAGGTTGGTGCCGACATAGCGGTCGGCGAAGAAATCGACCTGGTTCTTCTTCTCGGCACCCCACTGGCCGTTGTTGAACACCACGGCAATGGCCGGAATGTTCTCGCGCACGCAAGTGAGCGTCTCCTGCAGGCTCATGCCCCAGGCGCCGTCCCCGACATAAGCCACGGCCGGCCGGTCGGGGGCGCCCACCTTGGCGCCGATCGCGGTCGGATAGGCATAGCCGCAATTGCCGAAGCTCATCGCCGCGAAGAAGCTGCGCGGCTTGTCGAAACGCAGATAGCTGTTCGAGACCGAGCAGATATTGCCGATGTCGGTCGTGACCATCGCGTTCTTCGGCATGGCCTTCTCGAGCTCGCGCAGCGCCCGGCGCGGCGCGATTGGCGAGCCGTCCGCCTGGCCCCAGCTGTTGAGCTCGCTCTCCCAGGCGTCCTTCTGCTTCTTCACCTCGGCCATCCGCGCTTCCTTGTTGCCATGCGCGGCGACCTTGTGGTTGCCGGTCTGCAGGCGCTGCAGCATGGCGGCGGCCGCCGGCTTGGCATCGCCATTGACGCCGACGCTGATCGGCTTCACCAGCCCCAGCATGCGGGCATTGCTGTCCACCTGGATGATCTGCGCCTGCTTCGGCCAGTACTCGATGCCATGCTGCGGCAGGGTGCCGAACGGCCCGAGCCGCGTGCCCAGCGCCAGTACCACGTCGGCCTGCGCGATCAGCTTCATCGCCGCCTTCGAGCCCTGATAGCCCAAGGGCCCGCACATCAGCGGATGGCCGGCGGGGAAGGCGTCGTTATGGAGATAGGAGGTGACGACCGGGGCCGAGAGATATTCGGCCAGCGCCACGGCTTCCGCCTGGCCGTCCGACATGATCACGCCGCCGCCGGCGACGATGACCGGGAATTTCGCCTCGGACAGCAGCTTCGCCGCATCGTTCAGGCTCTGCTCGCCGCCGGCCGAACGCTCGATATGGATCGGCTTCGGCAGGGTGATGTCCATCTCGCCATAGAACATGTCGCGCGGGATGTTGAGCTGGGTGGGGCCTCGCTCCAGCAGCGCATAGTCGAAGCAGCGGCTGGTGAGCTCGGCGAATCGGTCCTGGCGGGTCACATGCGCCTGGAACTTGGTGATCTTCGAGAAGATCGGGAGCTGCTCGGTCTCCTGGAAGCCGCCGAGGCCGATGGTGTTGGAGCCGGTCTCGGGCGTGATCACCACCACGGGCGAATGGGCCCAATAGGCGGCGGCGACGGCGGTGACGAAGTTGGTGATGCCGGGGCCGTTCTGCGCGATGCAGACGCCCTGCTTGTTGAGCACGCGCGAATAGCCGTCGGCCATATGCGCCGCACCCTGCTCATGGCAGACCGAGATGAAGCGGATGCCGGCCGCGGGGAACAGGTCGAGCGCGTCCATATAGGCCGAGCCGACGATGCCGAACACATCCTTCACGCCATGCGCGACGAGCGTTTCGACGAAGGCTTCGCTGGCGGACATGCGTGTCATGATCGTTGCCTCATTTGAAATCGGTTTCGACGGCGGCCCCGCCCCGGCGCCCGCGATGTTGCACGCCAACGCCCGGCGGAGCCAGGGAATCTCGGGAGCCTGTGGTAGCGCCTCGGACCCGCTCCAAGCTAGGGCCAGTGCGGTCCATTTCCGGGAGCCAGGGGAATGGAGCGACCGCCGGTTGGGAGAGGCCTAAGCCATCTGCCGGCGCAGTATCTCGCCCAGCAGCTTGATCCCCGGCTCGATCTTGTCGAGGGGGATGGAGGAGAAGCCGAGGCGGAAAAAACGCCGGGGCGCGTCTTCGGCCTGGAAATGCCAGTCGCCGCGCTCGATGAGAATGCCCTGCTTGGCGGCGGCGGCTTCGAGCGCGCGGGCATCGAGGCCGGCGGGACCCTCGACCCAATAGGCGGTGCCGCCCTGGCTCTGCTGCCAGCGGCATTCGGGCAGATGGCGCGCCAGCGCATCGCCCATCGCCTTCCAGCGGTCCTTGTAGATCTGGCTGAGGCGGCGCAGCAGCGCGTCGTGATGGCCGTCCGCCAGGAACAGCGCCACCGTGCGCTGGTTGTTGGCAGGCGGGTGACGCAGCATCAGGCGACGGAGCGCGCGCGCCTCGCGGATGAAGGGCGCGGGGCCGACCATGTAGCCCAGCCGCAGGCCCGGCGCCAAACTCTTGGAGAGGCTGGCGACGAAGATCACGCGGCCTTGGCGGTCGAGCGATTTGAGGGCCGGCGAGGGCGTTCCCTGGTGGTTGATCTCGCTTTCATAGTCGTCCTCGACCAGGACGATGTCGTTGGCCTCGGCCGCCTGGAGCAAGGCGCGGCGGCGCGCCAGCGACATGGTGGCGGTGGTCGGAAATTGATGGCTCGGCGTCACATAGACGTAATCGCATTGACCCAGCCGCTCATCGACCACCACGCCCTCGCGGTCGATCGCCAGCGGCTTCACCGCGGCACCGCGCAGGCTGAAGATGTTGCGCGCATCCACATAGCCCGGATCCTCGATCCCGACGCGCGTGCCGGCATCGATCAGGAGGCTCGCGATCAGATAGAGCGCCTGCTGGGCGCCGACGGTGACCAGGATCTCGTCATTGTCGACCCGCACGCCGCGACGCGGCAGGAGGCGGGTGCGGATCTGCTCGATCAGATGCGGATCGTCGTCGGTGAAGAGGTCGCGCGACCATTCCTTGACGGCGGCGCGCCCAAGCGCCTGACGCGAGCAGTCGCGCCAGGCCGCGATGGGGAACTGGCCCGGATCGACCTGGCCATAGATGAAGGGGTAGGGGTAGTCCTGCCAGTTGCGCGGCTTGACGATGTTGTGCTGGCGGGTGGGATGGACGCGAAACCTGTCGGGCCAGTCGACCCCGGATGGGGTCTCCTTTGCGCCGGTATAGCCGTCCCGCGATGCTGTTCCGGGTGCGCGGCCGGACAGGACGTCGGGCGCCACGAAGTAACCGCTGCGCTGGCGGGCGACCAGAAAACCTTCCTCGACCAGGTCCTGATAGGCCAGCGCCACTGTGTTACGGGCGACATTGAGCGTTTGCGCCATCTTCCGGCAGGAGGGCAGCGCGCTGCCGGCCGGAATCTGGCCCTCCAGGATCGCGTCGACCAGCATGCGGCGCAGCTGCGCCTGCAGGGTGGTGGTGCCGTCGGGCTCGAAGTGGAAAAGTTGGTCCCGCATTCATTCCTGTTCCGGCCCGCGCCTGAGCTGGCCGGTGAAAACTCCTTGACTGGCTCTGTTTCACTAGTCGATTGTAACAATACGATCAATTGGCGAAGAATCCCCAGCTTTTCTGCCGGTTTCATCCCGGGGCCTCGTCACGAGGACGTCATAAATCTGTCGTGACACGGGACTACAACGAAGGGTCCCTCGGCCGGAATCGAAGCAGAAGCAAGAGCCATGGGGGCGCGCAACAAAGGCTTCATTCTCTTTCAAAACAGGGAGCTCTCTTATGACTGCCAAAAAACCGGCCTCGTCGGCTGCATTGACGCTGAGCGCAGCAAGGCGGTTCAGCCGCCGCACGATGCTGAAGAACGCCACGATGGCGGGTGCCGCGTTGGCCGTTGGCCCGTGGTTTGTGAAGAACGCTCTCTCTTCGTCGGGCGAGCTCAATCTTCTCAACTGGTCGGATGAATTGCCCGACCCCGTCATTCCTGATTTCACGGCGAAGACCGGCATCAAGGTGAACACCACGCCGTTCTCGCAGAACGAGGAGCAGATCAACAAGCTCCAGGCGACCGGCGGCGAAGGCTTCGATCTCTATCAGCCGACGCGCGATCGCCAGCCGCAGTTCAAGGATCTCGGCCTGACGGCCGCCCTCGATCCGAAGAAGCTCGAGAATGGCAGCGTGCTGCCGTCCTTCATCGAAGCGACCAAGATCTGGGAATGGGATGGCGGTCTGCACTGGATGCCGCATTGCTGGGGCAGCGAAGCCATCTCCTGGCGTACCGACCAGACCAAGCTCGAATACAAGACCCTGAGCTACGGCACACTTTGGGAAGATCAGTACAAGGGCAAGGTGCAGGGCCGTCCGCATTCGCTGCTGCTCGGCATCGGCCTGTGGATGGATGCGTCGGGCAAGCTGCCCTCGAACCGGATGGCGGACGCCTTCAAGGATCCCGACAGCTTCAAGAAGATCTATGACGTGCTCCTGCCCTTCGCGATCGCGCACAAGCCCTGGATCAAGCAGTTCTGGGACAGTGCCGACAACACCAAGTCCGGTCTCCTCGAGAACGGCGTGGTCATCGGCCAGACCTGGGACGGCCCGGTCCTCAGCCTCAAGAAGGACGGCAAGCCGGTCAGCTACATGGCGCCGCAGGAAGGCGCCATCGCCTGGATCGACGGCTGGTCCCTCTCCTCGGGCGCCAAGAACATCGATCAGGCCTATGCTTGGCTGAACTACGTCCACACGCCGGAAGCGTCCGCGAAGGTGGCCGACGGCTCGGGCTACAACCCGATCTGCAAGGGCTCCGACGCGCTGCTCTCGGCGGCGGCCAAGAAGAACTTCCAGGAAGCCTATCCGGGCGACGCCCTCGACAAGCTCTGGAACCGCATCCCCGAGCCGTCATGGTTCGGCGATCTGCGCGGCGAATATGCCGAGAAGTTCAAGGCGGCCTGATCGCCTGAGCGTTCATTGACCATGCAGCATCCCGGCCCCGCTTTGGGCCGGGATGTTCGCATTGGAGCCATGGCGATGCGGCAAGTCGGGCTCTTGCGGGCCGGCGGGGCCGCATGCACCAATTATGGTTGCCTCGATGGCGTTCGCCGGGTTTCCGGGGCGGGCGACAAAGGGGCGTCAATCGTAGGGTAGGGGAAGTCTCGATCCATGAGTGCGGACGTCGAGCTCGACCGCGTCACCATTCGCTTCGGCAGTTTCACCGCGGTCAAGGGCGCGTCGCTCAAGATCAACAACGGGGAGTTCTTCAGCTTCCTCGGGCCTTCGGGCTGCGGCAAGACCACGATCCTGCGCGCCATCTCGGGCTTCCTCGATCCCTCCGAGGGCGTGGTCCGGATCGGCGGCAAGGACATGACCGGCATCGGGCCGAACAAGCGTCCCACCGCCCTCATCTTCCAGAACCTCGCGCTGTTCCCGCTCATGACCGTGGCCGAGAACATCGCCTATGGCCTCAGGGTCCAGGGCATGTCGCGCGCCGATCAGCGCCAGCGCGCCGACGAGCTCCTGTCGCTGATCGCGCTGCCGGGCCAGGGCGACAAGAAGATCGGCGAGCTTTCCGGCGGCCAGAAGCAGCGCGTCGCCATCGCCCGCGCGCTCGCGGTCCAGCCCAGCGTGCTGCTGCTGGACGAGCCGCTCTCGGCGCTCGATCTCAAGCTGCGCCAGCATATGCGCAACGAGCTGCGCGCGATCCAGCGTCGCGTCGGCATCACCTTCATCTACATCACCCACGACCAGGGCGAAGCCCTCACCATGTCCGACCGCATCGCCGTCATGAATGCGGGCGTGATCGAGCAGGTGGGCGACGGCAAGACCGTCTACGACAATCCGGCCACGGGCTTCGTCGCTTCCTTCGTCGGCGAGAACAATCCCTTCGCCGGCAAGGTCATGGCGCTCGAGAACGGCGATGCGATCCTCGACACGCCGGTCGGGCGTCTGCGCGGGCGCAACGGGCGCGGCGTCAAGGTCGGCGACGATGCGGTGCTGTTCGTGCGGCCCGAGGCCTTCCGGCTGGGGGCCGGCACGGCCGGCTCCACGCTGCAGGCGCCGGTCCTCAATGTCGCCTTCGAAGGCAATATGAGCCACGTCTTCCTCAAGGGACCGACCCGCAAGGAGATCGTGGTGACGGTCGGCCGCGGCGGTCCGGAACGCATGCCGGGCCAGGGCGAAACCGCCTCGATCCAGTATGACCGCCAGCTGGGCCTGGTGCTGCCGGCGGGAAAGCTCGCCAGTGATTGAGGTCGGCAAATATCTGATCTTCCTCGGGCCGCTGATCGTCATCGCGGTTTTCTGGGCGATGTCGACGGTCGAGCGGCGCCATAGCGGCGAGCCCGGCGCCAAGAGCTTCTTCGGGCGCAACGGCATCGCGATCTCGGTCTTCCTGCTGGGCGCCGTCGGCCTTTGGGCGATCATCATGATCGTCCTGCCGCAGCTCTACATGGTGGATTTCTCGTTCCACCCGAAGCTGCCGCCGCGGGATTATGGCGGGCCCAACGACCACTACACGCTGGACAGCTATCGCTACTTCATCTTCGGCAGCACGACCTCGATGGATCAGCTCAATGTGATCCATCTGAAGGCGTTCTTCATGACGATCTTCGCCAGCATCATCGTGACGGCGATCAATTTCTGCATCTGCTACCCGATGGCCTATTACATGGCGCAGGTGGCGACGCCCGAACGCCTGCGGCTCTTCATGCTGATGCTGATCGCGCCCTTCTGGGTCAACGAGATCCTGCGCGCTTTCGCCTTCCGGGTGCTGTTCGCCACCTCGGGGCTCATCAATAATGTACTGCTCGGTATCGGCGTGATCGCCGAGCCGATCGACTTCCTCGGCCTCGATGTCGCGATGTATACCGGCCTCTCCTACGCCTATCTGCTGATGATGATGTTCCCGCTCTATAACGCGATCGAGAGCCTGGACAAGAATCAGATCGAGGCGGCGCGCGACCTGGGCGCGCCCTGGTGGCATATCCATCTCTTCGTGGTGATGCCCTTCGCCAAGCCCGGCATCGCGTCGGGCTGCACCATGGTCTTCATGCTGACGGCGGGCGCGCTCGCCGCGCCTTTGATCCTGGGCGGGCCCAACACGCTCTGGTTCACGCCGATCGTCTATGACCGCTTCTACCAGGCCTTCAACTGGCCCCAAGGATCGGCCTACGCCTTCATCCTGCTCCTGACCTGCATCGTCTTCGTGCTGGCGGTCTTGCGCGTCTTCAAGGTCAGCCTCGGGGAGATCACGCGATGAACTCCCGCTTCGTCATGAAGGCGATGATCGCGTTCTACATCCTGATCTTCTTCACCTACCTGTTCGGGCCGCTGGCCGTGATGGGCGTCACCGCCTTCAACACGCCCAATTATCCGCAGGCCTATCCGTTCGAAGGCTTCACCTTCAAATGGTTCGCCATGCTCGCCAAGGACGACGAGCTGATCACCGGCCTCAAGACCTCGGTCCTGATCGGGATCGGCGTGGTCTGCGTCGCCGTGCCGGTCGGCCTCGCCGCCGCCATCGTCATGACGCAGATCTATTGGCGCGCCCGCTCGCTCTATTACCTGGTCGTGGTCTCGCCGGTGCTGACGCCCGGCATCATCCTCGGCATCTCGACCGTGATCTTCTGGAAGGACGTCACCAGCTGGACCGGGGCGAAGTTCCTGTTCAACGGCTACTTCCTGACGATCCTCGGCCAATCGACCTTCATCTCGGCCTATTCGATGCTGGTGTTCCTGTCGCGCCTGCAGCGCTTCGACCGGGCCCAGGAGGAAGCGGCGCTCGATCTCGGCGCCAGCTACCCGCAGGTCTTCCGCCATATCCTGCTCCCCTTCCTCAAGCCCGCCGTGCTCTCGGCCTCGGTGCTGGCGTTCCTGGCCTCGTTCGAGAACTACAACACCACGACCTTCGCGATCCTGGCCGAGAAGACGCTGGTGACGGTGCTGGCGGGCCGCGTGCGCCAGGGCACCACGCCCACGCTCTCGGCGCTTGCCGTCATCATCGTCGCCATCACCATCGTCGGCGCCGTGATCTACGAGGTCCTGCGCCGCGCCGAGCAGAAGAAGGCCGACGCCGCGAAGGCGACGGCCCTTGCGGCCGAAGCCGCGTTGCCAGCGGCGGTCGCGGCTTAGGGACTCGTTGTCACCCCGGCGAAGGCCGGGGTCTTGAACACCCATCGCGCATAAATGGGCCAGGTTTGTGTTCATGGATGCCGGCCTTCGCTAGCATGACAGTTAAGACCTGATTCACCACACAGGCTCCGTTCGCCGCCCCACCCTGTCCCCTCCCATTTCGCCGCCCTGTCCCTATAGGGCCTCGACCCCGGCGGTTAGGATGGCAGTCAGTGCCGAGAGGCATTTTCGCCGTTCCTCGTGACCCAGGGGCCCACTGTGCAGTACGAAGCCAACACGCTCGAGAATCACTGGCTGCCTTTCACCTCGAATCGCGATTTCAAGCAGGAGCCCCGGCTCCTGGTGAAGGGCGAGGGGGTCTATTACTGGAACCATAAGGGCGAGAAGCTGCTGGACGGCAGCTCGGGCCTGTTCTGCGTCGCGGCCGGCCATGCCCGCAAGGAGATCGCCGAGGCGGTCGGCAAGCAGCTCATGGAGATGGATTACGGCCCGCATTTCCAGATGGCCCATCCCTCGTCCTTCGAGCTCGCCCGCAAGGTCGCGGCGCTCACGCCCGACGGGCTCGATTACATCTTCTTCTGCAATTCCGGATCGGAATCGGTCGATACCGCGATCAAGATCGCGCTCGCCTACCACCGCGCGCGCGGCGACGGTCAGCGTACCCGTTTCGTCAGCCGCGAACGCGCCTATCACGGCGTCAATATCGGCGGCGTGTCGCTGGCCGGCATGGTCCGCAACCGCGAGACCTTCGGCGCGGTCATGCCGGGCGTGGTGCATATGCGCCATACCTGGTCGCCCGACGCGCGCTTCACCCGCGGCCAGCCGGAGAAGGGCGCCGAGCTCGCCGACGATCTGCAGCGCTTCGTCGATCTCTATGGCGCCTCGACCATCGCCGCCTGCTTCGTCGAGCCGATCGCGGGCTCGACCGGCGTGCTGGTCCCGCCCAAGGGCTATCTCGACCGCCTGCGCAAGATCTGCGACATGCACGGCATCCTGCTGGTGTTCGACGAGGTCATCTGCGGCTTCGGGCGCACCGGCAAGGCCTTCGGCGCGCAGAGCTTCGGCGTGACGCCCGACATGATCACCATGGCCAAGGCGCTGACCAACGGCGCGCAGCCGATGGGTGCGGTCGCCGTCAGCGACAAGATCTATGGCACGATCGTCGACAGCGCGCCCGAGCATGCTGTCGAGCTCTTCCACGGCTATACCTATTCGGCGCATCCCGCGGCCTGCGCCGCCGGCATCGCCGCGCTCAACATTTATGAGAAGGAAGGCCTGTTCCAGCGCGCGGCCGAGCTGTCGCCCTATTTCCTCGACGCGGTCTATTCGCTGAAGGGCATTCCGGCGGTCACCGATATTCGAGGGTTTGGCCTGCTGGCCGGCATCGATCTCGCCACGGACGGCAAGCCCGGTGCGCGCGGCTATGACGCCACCAAGCGGCTGTTCGCGGCGGGCCTGCATATCAAGTTCACCGGCGACGCCGGCATCGTGGCGCCGCCCTTCGTCGCGGAGAAGTCGCATATCGATCAGATGATCGATATCCTGCGCAAGGTGTTCAGCCAGTACTGATTCCCCGAGCGGGGGCGGGGATCGGTTCTTTCTATCCACGCCCTGTCGGAACGGCCATGACGAGCTTCATCGAGGCGATCGATCTCGGCGGCATGAATGCCGCGCTGATCTCTTTCAGCCTCGTCTGCGTGCTGGGCGCCGCGGTGGTGCGCGGTTTCTCCGGCTTCGGCTTCTCGCTCCTTTCCATCACCGCGCTCTCGCTCGTCATGGAGCCGGCGGCGATCGTGCCGTCGATCTTCATGCTCGAAGTCGCGGCGAGCCTGCCGCTGCTGCCCGGCATCTGGCGCGACATCCATTGGCGCTCGATCGGCTGGCTGCTGCTCGGCTACACCGTGTTCGTGCCGATCGGCGTCTGGCTCCTCGCCAATGCGCCGGTGGCGCCGATGAAGCTGGCGCTGGGAATTTTTGTCATTGCCACGGCGATCATGCTGCTCAGGGGCTTCGCCTTGAAGCAGATGCCCAGCCGTGTCGCGACCCTGGCAGCGGGCGGCGCCAGCGGCCTTCTCAACGGCGCCTTCGGGATCGGCGGCCCGCCCGTCGTGCTGTTCTATTTCAGCTCACCGGCCGGGGCCGCTGCCGGCCGCGCCTCGATCATCGCCTTCTTCATCGCCACCGATCTGCTGGGGCTGGGCTTCCAGGCGCGCGAGGGGCTCATCACCGGAACCAGCTTCTGGCGCTTCCTCTTGTTCCTGCCGCCGCTCCTGATCGGGGTCTGGATCGGCAATCGCGGCTTCAAATCGGTCGATCCGGCGCTCTTCCGCCGCATCGTGCTGTGGCTCCTGGTGGTGCTGGCGGTCCTGACGGCGGCACAGGGGCTGTTCCAGCTCTGGAGCGGGCCGGGAAGCGCCGAAATCTGAGTGCCAGCCGGCCCCAGCTTGGCCCGTTGCCTCGCCCTTGCCCGGGGCATTAGGCTCGGGCCCCATGAACGCACCCGACGCCATTCCCCCGTCCACCGCCTCGCGCCTGCCGGCCGATCTCCTGGCCAGGCTGGGCGCCCTCCTGGGCGAACGCTTCACACTCGCGGCCGCGGTCCGCGCCCAGCACGGCAAGGACGAGTCCTATCATGCCGCGGCGGCCCCCGATGCCGTCGCCTTCGTGCGCTCGACCGAGGAGGTCCAGGCGGTCGTCAAGGCCTGCGCGGAACATCGCGTGCCGGTCATCGCCTTCGGCACCGGCACCGGGCTCGAGGGCCATGTGGCGGCCTTGCATGGCGGCGTCACCATCGACCTCTCCCAGATGAACCGCGTTCTGGCGGTGCATGAGGGCGATCTCGATGTGCAGATCGAGGCCGGCGTCACCCGCAAGCAGCTCAACGCGCATCTGCGGGATTCGGGGCTGTTCTTCCCGATCGATCCCGGCGCGGATGCCAGCCTCGGCGGCATGGCGGCGACCCGCGCCTCGGGCACCAATGCGGTCCGCTACGGCACCATGCGCGAGAATGTGCTGGGGCTGACGGTGGTGCTCTCCGACGGCAGTGTCATCAAGACCGGCGGCCGGGCGCGCAAGTCGGCCGCGGGCTACGACCTGACCCGCGTCTTCGTCGGCTCCGAAGGGACGCTCGGCGTCATCACCGAGGTTACCTTGCGGCTCTATGGCATTCCGCAGGCGATCTCGGCCGCGGTCTGCGCCTTCCCCACCATCGAGGACGCGGTCAACACCGTCATCGAGACGATCCAGTCGGGCATTCCGGTCGCGCGCATCGAGCTCGTCGACGAGGTGCAGCTCGACGCCATCAACCGTTATTCCAAGCTCGACTATGTGGTGCAGCCGACCTTGTTCTTCGAGTTCCACGGCACCGAGGCAGGGGTCATGGAACAGGTCGAGATGGTGAAGGCGATCACGACCGAGCATGGCGGCAGCGCCTTCCGCTGGGCGATGCAGGCCGAGGACCGCAACAAGCTCTGGCAGGCGCGCCACAATGCCTATTACGCGGCGCTTGCCTTGCGTCCCGGCGCCAAGGGCTGGGCGACCGATGTGTGCGTGCCGATTTCGCGGCTGGCGGATTGCATCTCGGAGACCAAGCGCGAGATCCGCGAATCCAAGATGCTGGCGCCCCTGGTCGGTCATGTCGGCGACGGCAATTTCCATCTGACCTATGTCATCGATCCGAACAATCCAGCCGAGATGGAGACCGCCCAGCGCCTGAACGAACGCATGGTGCACCGGGCGCTCGCCATGGGCGGCACCTGCACCGGCGAGCATGGCGTGGGCTATGGCAAGATCGATTTCGTCGAGGCCGAGCATGGTCCCGCCGTCGATGCGATGCGGCGGATCAAGCGCGCCTTCGATCCCGACAACATCATGAATCCCGGGAAGATCCTCCGAATGTAGGATAGATCGCCCGGCCTCTCCCCCACGTCGGGGGAAGCAGGCGGGGCAGGGCGACCGCAAACTATCCCCTCCCACGCGAGGGGGAGTGTAAAGGAGGGGGATGACGCGATACCGAGCAG
>NZ_JBOHKS010000284.1:0-8354 GCF_050729195.1 Hypericibacter sp. | reverse complement strand
GGGTGGGAGTGACAAGTGTGGCGGGATTCGATTGGGCTCCCCGATCACGGCGGCGGCGCGATGGCGCAGCGCGGCGCGCCGCCGCCGTGGTCCGCGCCCCTTCAGCGACACTGATTTGAATCAAAGCAAGATTCACGGATCGGCTTGATTCAAGCCGATCCGATCTTGCTCCAGCCGCTCAGGCGTCCGGCAAGGTGAAGACGGCGCAGGGCGCCGCGATGCCGCGCAGCGCATGTTCGCCCAGCGGCACCAGCGGCATGGCGGTCTCGGCGGCGAGCGCGCCCGAGATCAACACCGGCCGGTCGAGCGGCCGGCACAGCCCCTCCAGCCGGCTGACCAGATTGACCGCGGGGCCGATGGCGGTGAAATCCAGCCGGTCGGCCGCGCCGATATTGCCCCACAGCATCTCGCCGAGATGCAGCGCCGCGCCGAAGGGCAGCGGCGGCAGCCCCTGCGCCTGCCGCACCGCATCGAGATGGACCATGCCGGCGCGGGCGGCGGAGACCGCACGCAGGGCAGCATCGCAGGCCTCGGCCGGCGCGCCGGTGACCGGGAAGATCGCCAGCACGCCGTCGCCGATGAACTTCAACACCTCGCCCCCGAAGGCATGCACCGCCCCAGCGACGCGATCGAACCAGGCGTCGAGGGCGGCGATCATCGCCGCGGGCTCCGTCGCTTCGGACAGGGCGGTGAAGCCGCGCAGGTCGGCATAGAGCAGCGCGGCGCGGATGGTCTCTCCGGTGCCGCGGCGCAGCGCGCCGGCCTGCACCCGGGCGGCACTGCGCCGGCCGAGATAGGCCTCGAGCAGGGCTGCCAGCGCCGCCCGCGCGGCCAGGGCGGCCAGGGGTGCTGCGGCGAAGCGCGCGGCCTGGCGCAGCCGGCCGGCCTCGGCGGGACTGAACGGCCGGATGCCAGCCCAGCCCAGCACCGGACTGTCCGCTGGGCCAACGGCGTCCTCCTGCACCGGACCCAGCCCGGCCAGCCAGTCGCGCCCGGCCTGGTCGAGCGGACCGCCGGCAAAGCCCAGCGCCTCGATCACCGCCCCGGTCTCCGCTCGCCACAGCCAGGTGCGGCGGGCGATGATCGGATGCGGCACCGCGAGCATCAGGGCGCCGCCGGCCAGCGGCAGGCCGTCGGCCCGCAGCCGGCCGCCGAGCTCGGCCAGGAAGCGGTCGGGGCCGGGCGAGGCGCCGGCCTCGTCCACCAGCCAGGCGAGGGGTGCCGGCAGATCCATGCCGCGATCATGCGGCGAGGGCCCCGGGCCTGTCACCCGCGCCGTGACGGCGGGCAGGCCGGGCATGATGCTGCCGCTGCTCTTCCCCTCTCCGACGAAGGTCCCGGGAGTGTTTTCTTCGTCATGCCGGCTTTAGGCCCGCATCTATGAGCCCGGGCCGCCGCCCAATCCTGCTCGATGGATGTTCATGGATCCCGCTTTCGCGGAGATGACGAAAGAGTGATCGCGACTCCCTCAGAGAGAAAGAAAAAGAACGAACGCCGTCACTCCTAACCCGTGCGGCCGTGAAAGGGATCCGGGCCCGGGTCGCGCCCGGCGGCAACCTCGGCCAGCCGGCCGAGGTAATGGGCCCAGCCTTTCTCATGGCCGGCGCATTGCTCGGCACTGGGCAGACCGCTGTGGGTCAGGCGCAGCAGCGTTCCGTCCGGCTGCTCGATCAGGTCGATCTCGACCAGGCTCGACCCCGGCGGCACCGCCTCGCTGCCGTCCCAGCCGAAGCTGTAGGCCAGGCGATGCACCGGCACCACCTCGCGGAAGGAGCCGCGGGCGAAGCGGGCCCCGGTGACATTGACGAGATAGAGCCCGCCGGGCTGCGGCTCCATCTGCGCCTCCGTTCCCATCCAGCGCAGGATCTTCTCCGGATCGATCAGGAGGGCGAACACCGCGGCGGGCGGCGCCGGGATATGCGTCTCGCGGCGGACGACGAGGGCTTCTTGCATCGGTCTCCTCCAGGGTTGCGACGGTGGGCGGGATGGTTCTTTTTTCTGTCGCCTTTTCCCTGTCATGGCCTTTTTCTTGTCATCGCCGGACTTGATCCGGCGATCCAGGACCGGCGAAGACTGGATTGCCGGGTCAAGCCCGGCAATGACAGGAAGAGAGCGACAGCGCCGGCAGAGCAAGGCGACCGCTCCCGGCGGTCATGCGATAGACTAGGTCCGGCGATCGAAGGATGGGAGTGACAAGTGTGGCAGGAGTCGGATGGACTCGCTGATCACGGCGGCGGCGCGCGCACTCGCGGCGGGTGATCCGCTCGGCGCGCTCGACCGCATCGCCTTGCGCGACGACGCGCCGGCGCTGGCCCTTCGCGGCATCGCGATGGCGCAGCTCGGCGATTTCGATCGCGCGAAATTCCTGCTGCGCTATGCGGCGCGCAGCTTCGGTCCGAAAGAGGCCGTGGCCCGTGCGCGCTGCGTCGTCGCCGAGGCCGAGATCGCGCTGGCCGCGCGCGACCTGGGCTGGCCCGCCAAGGCGCTGGACGCGGCGCGGGCGACGCTCGAAGAGCATGGCGACCTCGCGAATGCCGCCCATGCGCGCTATCTCGACGTGCGGCGCCTGCTCCTGATCGGGCGCCTCGACGAGGCCGAGCGCAGGCTCGCCGGGCTCGACCCCACGCCCTTCCCGCCCGCCTTGCGCGCCTCCCACGAGCTGGTGATGGCGGGGATCGCGATGCGGCGTCTTCAGGCCAAGGCGGCGCACGCGGCGCTGACCCGGGCCGATCGCGCCGCGCGCCAGGCCGGCATCCCGGGGCTGACGGCGGAGGTCGAGAGCGCCTCGCTGCTGCTGGACGCGCCCGTGGCGCGCCTGATCGCGCGGGGCGAGGCGCGTCCCGTCCGGCTCGAGGCGGTCGAGGCGCTGCTCGCGACGAACGCGCTCGTCGTCGATGCCTGCCGCCATGTCGTGCGCGACCCGCACAGACTGGTTTCGCTCACGACGCGGCCGGTCCTGTTCAAGCTCGCCCGCGCGCTGGCCGAGGCCTGGCCCGGCGACGTCTCGCGGGACCGTCTCGTGGCGCAGGCTTTCGGCGCGAAGCAGGCCGATGACTCGCATCGCGCAAGGTTGCGGGTCGAGATCGGGCGGCTGCGCGCCAGCCTGCGGGGGCTCGCCGGGGTCAACGCGACCAAGCAGGGGTTCCTGCTGGCGCCGCGCCGCGGGAGCGAGGTCATGCTGCTGGCGCGGACCGTCGAAGAGCCCCATACCGCCGTGCTCGCCTTCCTCGCCGACGGGGAATCCTGGTCGAGCTCGGCCCTGGCGCTGGCACTGGGGGCGAGCCAGCGCAGCGTGCAGCGCGCCCTCGACGCGCTGGCGGCCGCCGGCAAGATCCAGCCCTTGGGCCGCGGCCGCGCACGCCGCTGGATGACCCCGCCGCTGCCGGGATTCGCGACGGCTTTGTTACTCCCCCCGCCCCTGCCGGGCGATTAGGATAGTGCCCATGAAAAAAGCAGCCGCCGAAATCATCCGTGAATATGGGCCCTTCCCGGGCGTGGAGCGCGTGAATGGCGTCTCCTATGACGGCAAGCAGGTCTGGTTCGGGGCCGGCCCCGACATGAAGGCCCTCGATCCGGCGAGCGGGACGATCTCGCGCTCGATCGATGTCGCCGCGCATGCGGGAACGGCCTATGACGGCCGGCATCTCTACCAGATCGCCGAGAACCGCATTCACAAGATCGATCCGGAGACCGGCCGCGTGCTCGCCTCGATCCCGACGCCCGACGGCGGCGGCGCCGGCATGACCTGGGCCGAAGGCACGCTCTGGGTGGGACAGCATCGCAACCGGAAGATCCATCAGATCGATCCCGAGACCGGCAAGATCCTCCGCACCATCGAATCCAACCGCTTCGTGACCGGCGTCACCTGGAGCAACGGCGAGCTCTGGCACGCCACCTGGGAAGCCGAGCAGAGCGAGCTGCGGCGGGTCGATCCGAAGACCGGCGAGGTGCTGGAGACGCTCGAGATGCCGGCCGGCGCCAGCGTGTCGGGGCTCGAGGCCGATGGCGGCGACCGGTTCTATTGCGGCGGCGGCGCCAGCGGCAAGATCAGGGCCGTGCGCCGGCCCAGGCACGGCGCCGCGAAGGGCGGCGGCTCGCAAGCCAAGTAACAAATTCTGCCCGAACCATCACGCCGCCGCCCGGAGCAGGACAGCCTTCAGCTCGTCGTCCAGCTCGCGCGCGACGGCCGTGACCCGGTCATCGCCGAACTGACCGAAGAGCGAAGACGGCTGGTCATACTCGAATACCGCTCGGCCCCAGTCGTCCTCATAGAGCATGACACGCAAGGGCGCGTAGAGGCCGGCCCGGATATCATGCCGCGTCATCCGCGACGCCGTGATCGGGTTGCCGATCTCATACTGGTAAGCCTTGCGCGCCCGGCCCGCGACCGCCAGGAAGCTGCCGTGATCCCGGACCACGAAGATCGACAATTTGGCGCCATGGGTCTCCTGCCAGGCCACACGGTCCCGGTCGCCCGCGCGCAGAGAAGCGGCCACGGCCGGGTCCACAGGGGGGACGAGGGATTCGAGGGCGGCCTTGACGGTCTCGATATCCGAGGCCGCCTCGATCCGCACATGCTGCACGGCGATCGTCGCCTCCGAAGCGGCCGGGCGCGGGACGCGATCGTCGCGGACGGCGGGGGACGCCACGGGCGGGAGGGACATGGTGAGGACTCCTGGGGTCAGGCTCGAAACGGCTTCCGGTCGGCGTGAGGCCCGATCATTTCCCCGCGACGATTCTCCGTCTGTTGCAGGATTGCTGTCTCCGGGCGCCGACCAGCGCCCTCTTACACCGGCTCGCCGATGCGGTCCCGTCCGCGCACCGCCAGGTTTTCGCAGGGTCCCCGGTTATGAGATGCGCAAGCCGCGCTCTTTCTCCATATGGCGCTTCCAGCGGGTCCTGAGCTCGCCGGGGCGGGCGCCATGGGTCTCGTCGAGGAATTCGGCGGCGGTGATGCGATCCGTCCGGAAATGCCGGAAGTCCCGGCGCAGCTCGCACCAGGCCGCCAGCAGGCGTACGGTCTCGGCATAGCCGATGATCACCGGCCAGAGGATGCGCTCGCTCTCCTGCGCCTCCCGGTTCCGATAGCGGATCCGGATCTTGCGCCCGCTGCGGATCCAGGCGCGGGTCCTGGCGATATCCAGCCCGTCCGGGGCCACCGCCTTGCCGGGCGGCGCGCCGATGCTGGGCTCGGCGATGAAGGGGCGCAGGCGTTCCGGCACGGCAGTGGCGATCTTGGCGATCAGGTCGCGCGCCGCGCCGGCCAGCACGGGGTCCCCGCGCTCGGCGACCCATTGCTCGCCCAGCACCGCGGCTTCGATCTCGTCCGGCGTGAGCATCAGCGGCGGCATGTCGAAGGCGCGGTCGAGGACATAGCCCAGCCCCGCCTCGCCCCGGATCGGCACCCGCTGCCCCATCAGATCGGCGATATCGCGGTAAACGGAGCGTTTCGAGACCTCCAGCTCGCCGGCGAGCCCGCTGGCGGTGACCGGCCGGGTCGAGCGCCGCAGGATCTGGATGATCTGAAACAACCGGTCGGCGCGGCGCATGGCGGTCTCCCTGCTGCCAGCATGCTGTCAGCAGGCCTCGGCTACAAGCCCGGCAACGCCCTCATCCGCGGGCGCCCAGACCGGAAGGGAAGACCATGGATTTCGTGTCGACGCGAATCATCACCGACAACATCAAGCGCCTGGTTCGATTTTACGAGGAGATCAGCGGCCAGCCGGCGACCTGGTACACGGACGACTTTGCCGAGCTGAAGACGCCGTCCTGCACCCTGGCGATCGCCAGCAAGCGCACCATGGCGCTGTTCGGGGCCGGGGCGGCCCGCCCCGCCGACAATCACAGCGCGATCCTCGAGTTCCGCGTTGCTGATGTCGACAAGGAATACGAGAAACTGAAGGGCGTGATCGGCGAGTTTGCTCAGCTTCCGACGACCCAGCCCTGGGGAAACCGTTCCTTGCTGTTTCGCGACCCGGACGGGAACCTGATCAATTTCTTCACGCCGGTGAGCGCGGCGGCGATCAAGAGATACGGTGTTTAGATAGCCATCCCCTATCCCAGGAGCCGATGGCGACGGCGGTGGCGACGGCCGCGCCATGCGGCGGGGACTTGGCGCGGCCGGCTCAGCGCTGGTTGCGGCGCAGATGTCCGCGGAAGGCGGCGAGCCCTTCCGCGAGGTTGGCGCGCCCGAAGCCGATACGGAAGCGGTCCGTCGGCGTCGGTCCCAGCGCCGATCGATAGATGCGCGACGGCAGCAGCAGCACGCCCGCCTGCTCGACGAGATCGGTCGCGAAATCGTCGACCGTGCCGGGGCCGATATAGCGCGGATAGCCGACACAGCCGCCGTCCGGCCGGCGCCATTCGAACAGCTCGGGAAACTCGGCGAAGAAGCGGTCGAGCAGCACCAGGTTCTCCCGCACCCGCGCATTGTTGCGGGCGAGGATGCGCTCGCGGGCCTTGAGCGCGATCAGCGCCAGCCGCTCGCTCGGGGCCGAATTGCAGATCGAGAGGTAATGCTTCATCCGCTCCATGCGGGTGAGCAGCGCGCGATCGGCGCAGGCGATCCAGCCGATCCGCAGGCCCGACAGGCCATAGGCCTTCGACATGACATTGAGCGACAGGCCGCGCTCGTAGAGATCGGCGACCGGCGGCAGGTGCCGCGCCGGGTCGGGCCCGAGCAGCCGGTAGACCTCGTCGCTGAAGAGCCACAGCCCATGGCGGCGGCAGAGCGCCACCAGCTCCTCCAGCACGTCGCGCTCGAGGATCTTGCCGGTCGGGTTGTGCGGGAAATTGATCGAGACGAGCCTGGTGTTCGGCTGGATCGCCGCCTCGACGCGACCGAGATCCAGGCTCCAGTCGCGATCCGGATCGAGCGGCACGCCGGTCGCCGTCCCGATCGACAGCGGCACGGTCTCCGCGGCCTGGTAGTTGGGCGTCACGACGATGGCGTGGTCGCCAGGATCCATCAGCGCGTGATTGGCGATATAGATCCCCTCCTCCGCGCCGGCGAAGCAGAGGATGTCCTGCGGCGCCCGGGCCTCATAGGTGCCCGCGATCGCCGCGCGCAGATCGGGCGCGCCGAAGGTCTCGGTATAGCCGAGCCACAGCCGGTCGAACGCCTCCACCTCGGCCGGATCGGCCATCGCCAGCAGCTCGCGCAGGGTCAGGCTCTGCGCGTCCGACGCCGTCAGGTGGTAGCGGGCCTTGAACTCCCAGCGGGAGAAATAGGTCTCGAGCTCAAAATCAGGGAGGAGTGGCATGAGTCCTGGCTCCGGTCCTTGGCCGAGCTATCGATATGCTCGGCAGTCCTCGTTTGTGATCGATGGAAACTGCTGCGAGGCCAGTATCACGGCCGATTGTGGTCCGCTATCGCCGTCTTGCACAGCTACTGAGAATCATTGGAAGTTGTCCGTTAAGAAATCCCGTTCGCTCTTATTCCGCAGCCACCCTTGTCTTCCCTAGCGCCGTATACTCGTCAAGAAGGCCCCAGAGCTCCTTTCCAGCCAGCGTGTCGCCTAGTATTTGGCTTGTACCAACCAACACGCCCAGCAGCGCCGTACACCCAAGGTACAGCGTCCTATCAAGGTCCGTATCCCTAGGCACCGGTTGGATATCGAAGACGCGAATCTCTTTGCCGTTCTCCTCAATTCGGGAAAAGTGTCGCGTGAGCGATGAAAAGGAGGGATGAGCCGCCTCCGCAGACAACTGGCTATAGACTAAATATGCTTGCGAAAGCGGCCCGTCCTCGGACACCGACTTCGGGCTCAGTACCTTGGCCTTCGGAAAATTCGTCTTAGCCTTCTCGCTGTATTCCCGCAAATTCTTCCGCGTCTCCTCCAAAAGCCCTTCCAAAAGCTCCGACGTGGCGAGCACAAATTTGGCGCGCTTGAGCCTGCTGGCTATCTCATCTTCCAGCATCTTGTCAACGAATGCCGGACCATCTGACGTCAGCTTTGCTATGAAGAACATGTTCTCATAGCACGCGCGCACTAGCGTGCGTGCCTCGATGATAAGCCCCTCCTCCACCATCAACCGGACGCCTTTAAAATTAGCGAGTGATCGCCCACACAACGCACACGCAACCATTTTGTAATCGGCTGCACCGTGTGCTTCCACTTTCAATTCCACTTCCATGATCATGCGTACAGCGTTGTCGCAAAGCTTCTCTGCCAATCCGAGTACTGCTTCGCGGTATGTCGGATTACTCATGGTGACTTCCAAATAATGGTAAAATAGGAGAAAGGCCTTGCGGTCGATACATCACCAAAGAATTGGCATCTGTTTGATGGTGTGGCAAGCACTTAGCCTCAATCATCTTTTGATGCTCTCCTGAGGAAAATTAGGGGTAATTC